>JAAWEX010000178.1 GCA_022794495.1 Lawsonibacter sp.
CCAGGTCAAAGCTCTGCACGTCCAGCACGCGGTCAATCAACCCCTCCTCGTGCATGGCGGTGATCTGCCCGGTGATGCCGCCCAGGGCGAACCGGCAGCTCCTTCAGCAGGTCATGCAGGCGCTGGGCGTCCCGGTTCCCCAGGGCCTCCCGGTACTCCTCCAGATGGCTGATGAGCACCTCCAGCTCGTGGGTAAGGTAGTCGGCGTCATCCAGGAACAGCTCGGTCCACATGTCCTCGTCCAGCCGGGCCACCCGGGTCATATCCCGGAAGCTGCCGGCGGAGAAGCCCCTGCGCCGCTGGGCCTCGGGGGACTTGACATAAGCACTGGAGACGATGTGGGCCAGCTGAGAGGTAAAGGCGATGATTCGGTCGTGCTCCTCCGGCTGGGAGAAGGTGAGCCGGGCAAACCCTACATCCAGAAAAAAGGCCTGGAGGGTCTCTAACAGCTTCATATCCGTCCGCTCGTCCGGGGTGAGGATCATAGAGGCCCCCACATACAGGTCGTCGGTGGAGGAGGTAAAGCCTCCCCGCTCCCGGCCCGCCATGGGATGGCCGCCGATGTAGGCAAAGCCGTGCTCCGCCGCCACGGGGGTAATCTGCTCCACCACCGCCCGTTTTACGCCGCACAGGTCCACCAGGATGGCGGACCCGGCAAGCTGGGCGGCATGGGCCCTCACCCAGTCCACCGCCGCCTGGGGCCGAATCGCCACCAGGACCAGATCGCACTGGGGCAGGGTCTCCTCGTCCAGCGCCCCGTCGATGGCCCCGCACATCCGGGCCATCATCATGGTCTCGCCGTCCAGGTCGGCGCCGTAGACGGTGTGGCCCGTGCGGGCCTTGACGCTCTTGGCCATCGACCCGCCCATCAGGCCCAGGCCCACGATCCCTACCTTCATGCCTGTCCCTCCATGCTTCGGACAGCCGCGTGGAGGGCCAGCAGCTTCCTGGCCAGAGGATCGAAGGCCTCCGGCTTTAACGACTGCGGCCCGTCGCACAGGGCATGGGCGGGGTCGTTGTGGACCTCGATTTGAAGGCCGTCCGCCCCGGTAGCCACCGCCCCCATGGCCAGAGGCTCCACCAGCCAGTATTTTCCGGTGGCATGGCTGGGATCTACAATGATGGGCAGATGGGTCAGCTTGCGCAGCACTGGGATGGCCGACAGATCCAGGGTGTTGCGGGTGTAGCTCTCGAAGGTGCGGATGCCCCGCTCGCAGAGGATCACCTTCTCGTTGCCCCCAGCCATGACATACTCGGCGCTCATCAGCCACTCCTCATAGGTGGCCGACATGCCCCGCTTAATCATGACAGGCTTATCCTGATGGCCCACCGCCTTCAGCAGATCGAAGTTCTGCATATTCCGGGCGCCGATCTGGATGATGTCCACATCCCGGAACAGGGGCAGCTGAGTCACGTCCATCAGCTCGGTGACGATGGGCAGGCCGGTCTCCTCCCGGGCGGCCTTTAAAAACTCCAGGCCTTCGGCCCCCAGGCCCTGGAAGGCGTAGGGCGAGGTGCGGGGCTTGAAGGCGCCCCCCCGCAGCATGGTGGCCCCGCTGGCCTTGACCGCTTTGGCGATGGCCACCACCTGCTCCTCGCTCTCCACCGAGCAGGGGCCGGCCATAATCGTCAGATTCCCGCCGCCGATCTGGGTGTTCCCCACCTGGATGACGGTGTCCTCGGGATGAAATTTCCGGTTGGCATTTTTGTAGGGCTCCTGAACCCGCTTCACGTCCTCCACGATATCCAGGGCGGCGATCAGGTCGATGTCCAGCTTGGAGGTGTCCCCCACCAGGCCTAAAATGGTGTTGGCCTCGCCGATGCTGGTGTGAATGGCGATGCCCTTCTCCTGGAGCCAGGCGACCAGGCTGTCCAGCTGGTCGGGGTTGTGGTCGTGCTTTAAAATGACAATCATTGCGGTATCCTCCTAACAGTCTGATGGTGGTACAAAAAACCCGCAGCCGGTCTGGCCGCGGGTTGTCATGTACAGATGGTTTCCACAAACCAAGGTTACACGCCCACATTTTTGGCCAAACCGAAACAAGCCTTACCAAAAAAGCTGGTAAAGCTAAAGTAGCGGTAATAGGCGCTGCGGGTGATTGTAGCCATTGTGTGTCCCTCTCAGTTCTTCAAAACTGTAAAGAGCATACCACTTTGCCGGGGAAAAGTGAACTGTCAATTTCTATAAAATCAAGGCTGATCTGCAACTATTTATTGGCGTTTTACCCAGGCCTCAGCTCCTCTGGCGGGACGCCCAGCAGAAGCAGCGCCCCGGCGGCGGCCAGAGCAGACAGTTCCCCCTCCCCCGGCTCCAGCGCCAGCGGGAACTCCTGCCGCTCTACCACCTGGCCGTCCACCGTCACCAGCTCCCGCTGAAGAGCGGCCCACAGGATGCCCCCCTCCCGGCTGGAGATGGTCAGGCTGTCTCTGGGGGATGGGCCGTAGCTCACCGCGCTGGCCGCACGGGGAAAGGACCCTCCCATCCCGCCGGGCAGCAGCACGGTGCGGCACTGCCGGGGCAGACGCAGCCCCTGGGCCGCCGCTCCGGGGGACACCACCAGCAGCGCCGGATGGCCCCCGTTGGCACACCGCCCTTTCAGCCCGCCCCGCCGGGACAGCCCCCGCAAAATAGCCGTCTCAATGCCCTCGCCGGCCTCCAGAACCTGAAAACACTCCATATTCTTCTCCCCTTTCCCGTCAGTTTGCGCTTTTTTACGGGTTTTATGCGGTATGCTTCTGCAGGGAGGCAGCCCCTGCAGAAAATCCTTTAATGGACATTCCCACACCCGCCCCCACTTGACTTTCCACCGGGCTTTCTGGTAATATGTAGGCTGATATATTGGGTTTATGTACCTATAAGGAAATTGAGGTATTATCATGGCACAGAAAAAGAGCTACGGCAACGACTCCATCTCCGCCCTGAAGGGGGCCGACCGGGTGCGCAAGCGTCCGGGGGTCATCTTCGGCTCCGACGGACTGGAGGGCTGTGAGCACGCCGTATTCGAGATCATGTCCAACGCCATCGACGAGGCCCGGGAGGGCCACGGCGCGCTCATCACCGTCACCCGGTTTGAGGACGGCTCCATCCAGGTGGAGGACCAGGGCCGGGGCTGCCCGGTGGACTGGAACGAGAAGGAGCAGAAATTCAACTGGGAGCTGGT
>JAAWEX010000179.1 GCA_022794495.1 Lawsonibacter sp.
TAAAATAAAATTAATTTGTCAACAATAAGCAATATATAGTTTTAATAAAGATATGAGTACAAGGGCGGCCATTCGGCCGCCCTTGCTGTATCAGGACCAGGGCGCCAGCTCAAACCGCACAAAATACCCCTGGGGGTGGCGGCAGACGGGGCAGTGGGCGGGGGCGGCGGTGGCGGTGTCCAGAAAGCCGCAGTGCAGACACATCCACTGCACCTCCACATCGGAGAAGAACAGCTGGTTTTTCTCCATCAGGTCAGCGAATTTGCCGAACCGGTCCCCGTGGGTCTTTTCCACCCGGGCGATGTTCTCAAACAGCTTGCCCACCAGGGGGAAGCCCTCGCTCATGGCGGTCTTGGCGAAGTGGTCGTAGTCGTGCTCCCACTCCTGATACTCGTTGTGCTGGGCGGCGCGCAGGTAGTCCAGCACCCCGGAATAGATATCCACCGGATAGGTGCCGTCCACCTTGACGGTCTGGCCGGCGCAGTCCTCCAGGGCGGCGTAGAACTGCTTGGCGTGGACCCGCTCCTGCTCGGCGGTGAACAGGAATACCCCCTGGATGACGGCCAACCCCGCCTTGTTGGCCACTCCGGCGGCGATGGTGTAGCGGTTGCGGGCCTGGCTCTCCCCGGCGAAAGCCCGCATGAGGTTTTCCCGGGTCTGGCTGTGGAGAAAGGCCTCAGTTTTGTCGGACATAATAAACCCTCCTAGCGCGATCATTTTGATTCCCGCCCCGGAAGGGGCGGGAATTGTGAGAATCGCTGTGGGTTCAGTATGTCACGAAAGCTGGAAATTATCCGGCGTTTACGGGAATCTTGTTCTCCCCGTACTGCACATAGTCCACCTGGCTCAGGTCAAGGGGCTGGTCGAAGACGATGTAGTTTTCAAACACGCCGGTGGGCTCGCCGGTGAGGGGGAGGGCAATGTTCTCCTCCTGGATATAGCGGGCAAGCTGCTCGTCATACTCTGTGCTCTCGCTGTAGAACACGCTGCCGTCCTTCAGCACAATCTTCAAAGCTCCCACCTGGGCGCCGATGTGGTCGTTCTCAGGCATGGTGGAGTCCACCCGATAAGACAGGCTCAGGGGGGACAGGGTCATGGCCTGCATGGTGTTGGTGTAGTCCAGCAGGTCGTGCTGCCAGGTGAGTCCGTCAGCGTCCAGCTCCACCGCCTGGGACTGGAAGTTCAGGCCAATGTCAAAGGTGAAGGTCCCGGTGAAAATGGGGGTGTAGTTCTTGCCCGGGTCCTGAATCCACAGGCCGCGGATGGTGAGGACCTTGGAGACCCCGTCGTTGAGGGTGATCCCGTTCTCGCTGAGGTTGGCAAACTGTACCACGAACTCCTTGATGTTGTCGTTGGGCTCGCTGTCGGGCAGGGGGCGGAAGTCAAGCTGATAGCCGAAGGCGTACTCGGGATAGGCCCCCTGGGCGGGCTCCAGGGTGAGGTGGTTGGCCGCCTCGTCGCCAAAGAGCTGATAGCAGGCCTCGTCCCGCTCCCAATCCAGGTCGGGCAGAACGGTCCCCTCCGGGGCCTCCAAGCGCAGGCGCAGGTAGTAGATGTTCTCGTCAGCCAGGGCGGCGATGGGGGTGATGGTGGCCCCGTTGTCGGTGACGGCGGCGGGGATGGAGCCGTCCCGTCCCTCGAAGGTCTGGACAAGCTGGTCGATGGCGTTGATCTGCCCCTGAGAGAGGGAGCTGCCGCTCCCCTGGGAGAACACGTCGCCGAACAGCTCCCCGCTCCACAGGCGGCCCGCCGCCAGGGCGGAGACGGAGAGGGCGGCGGCGATGGCCGCGGCGATGAGCAGCCGGGCGGGCCTGACGCCGGCCTTGGGCTTGGCATGGGTGTTGGGCGTTTCTGTACGGATAATCTTATTCATAGTAATCTCCTTTATTCTTGTGGAGGAATAGGGGGTATTTCCGCCCAATTCCATGTCCTCCGCCGGATAACGGTCCAGCAGGTCCGAAATATTACGCTTCACGGAGTAACCCCTCCCTCGTCAGCAGTTCCTTCAGCTTCATCCGGCCCCGCCGGAGTCTGGTTTTTACCGTGGATTCGTTCAAAGCCATCCGGCCCGCGATCTCCTGCACGGTCTGGGCGTAGTAGTAGTGGCGGAGAAAAATCTCACGGTCCTGGCCGGGCAGGGCTTCCACCGCCTGGCGGACCAGGCGCCGCTCCTCTGAGCGCTCCAGGTCGCCGGGCGGGTCGTCCGGGCCCGGGACGTCCAGGGCGTCCTCCTCCAGCGGGAGGGTCCTGCTCATCAGCCGCAGCTTGTTCTTCGCCTTGTGGCGGGCCACCGACCCCAGCCAGGCCTTTACCGCCCCCGGCCGCAGGGCCTCGGGCTGGCTCCAGGCGGCCAGAAACACGTCGGACACCACCTCTTCCCCGTCCTCAGCAGGCATGGCCCCCCGCAGGATGTTCCAAACCACTGCGGAGACATAGGGAATGTAGCGCTCCATCAGCGCCTCCAGCCCGGCGGGATCGCCGGCGTATATTTTTTGCAAGATTGTCTCTTCCCGCATTAGAAAAACTCCTGAATCATTTTTGAAAGCCGCTTTCACTTATCATATCACACACGGAGCCTCTTTGGTTTCACCGCTGAGCGCTTTATTTTATAAAAACGACGCCGGCCCGAAAATTCCGGACCGGCGGTCACTCCTCCCCCTTGGAGAAAAGGGAGATCTGCATGTCAGTTTCGTCAATGTGCTTCCAGATCAGCCAGCGGATGTAGCTTGGGACGGTGTGGCGTTTTTTTCCGGCCAGCTTTTCCAGCGCGGCGTAGATCTCCGGCGGCATCCCGACGACTACCTTTTTTGTGTTGATTTTCATTACTTTACCTCTTGCGTTCACATCTGTTCGCAACAAGGCTATAATATCATCTTTTATCATATCCTGTCAATATCACATTTGATAGCAGGAGGATAAAAATGGATTATATCGACAGAATCGTTGCTGTGCGTATTGATGGGGATGATACACAGCGTTCCTTAGGGACGAAGCTGGGGATTAGCTACTCTCAGTGGGCAAGATACGAGCGGCGCGCCAATGAAATGCCTATCCGTTACCTGATTAGATTTTGCCAACACTACGGCGTCAGCGCCGACTATATCCTGGGCCTGGGCCGGGACATGAAATGGCCCAGAGGCTGAGCGTTT
>JAAWEX010000013.1 GCA_022794495.1 Lawsonibacter sp.
CGCGAATACGGTCACGGCCGGGGTGACCAGAATGTCCACCCTGGTCTCCTTGGACACCGCCTTGCCGCACTCGGCGGCGATGATGGCGATGAACAGCACGGCCAGCGGCCCCCCGGCCCCGCCCAGCTTGTTGGCCGCCCAGCCCACTCCGGTGAGGGAGAACAACACCATTGGGTCAGCCTTCAGGGCGTAGCCAATGGCTACGGCCATGGCCGGGCCGGACATCTCAAAGGCGAACTGGCCGATGTCCACCAGGAACTGGACGGAGAGCTGCTGGCCCAGGGTTTTGATGATGGTGCCGATGAGCAGGGAGCAGAACAGACCCTGAGCCATAGCTCCCAGGGCGTCGATGCCGTAGCGTCTGGCGGAAATCTCAATGTTTTTCCGCTTGAGAAATTCTTTCATAATGTATCTCCTCATAAACAAAAATAGTCCACACTGGTGTCAAGACACCTGTGTGGACTATTATAGCGGCTGTTATTATTTTGTCAAGCCCTAGTCCTCATCCCGGTAGGGGTTCAGCACAATGTGGACCACGGCGCACAGGATACCGGCCACGGCGAAGACCCACCAGGCGGTGCGCCACAGATCCAGGGCCAGGCCCAGCCCCACATAGAGGGCGGTGGTGGTCACCATCAGCGTCCCGCAGATGGTGTTGATAAGTCCCTTGCGTTTTTTCACCTCCGGGGTGGGGTTGTTGTCCCGGTTGTACTCGTCGATTTTATACTTCTCCTCCTGGAGACCGGCGTAGACAAACGCGGTCACCGCCCCGGCTACAATGAGCAGAAAGACAGATATGGCGTAGGACTCGAAGGGCTCCTCCTCGGGAAATTTGGAGAAAAACAGCATCAGCAGGGCCACGTCAAAGAGGATGGCCCCCACGCCCCCGGCGATGAACCAGACGAATTTCTGCCGGAAGGCCTGCCGCTGCTGTTCGGTGTAGAAGTCGGAGATTACCGGGTAGGCTTTGCGGAAATTGTCGTTTTGCAGGACGCTGGCCACCATCACCACCACGCACACCGCGATAATCAGCAGCAGCGTGGCGAGGATCAGGTACTCGGATACTCCCTTCGCCTCCAGCAGGCCGCACAGCCCCACTCCGGCGATGATGCCCCCGATGGCGAAGGCCATGCGTTTGGAGAAGCGGTTCATAAATTTGTCATATTGGGCGGTGTCCTCCACCAGACTGTCCTCCACGCTGCCCCGGAGCAGGGTGTCCAGGTCCACGTGGTAGAGGTCGCAGATACGGAGGATGGTGTCCATCTCGGGGTAGCTCTGGCCGCCCTCCCACTTGCTCACGCTCTGGCGGGAGACCTCCAGCACCTCGGCCAGCTGCTCCTGGGTTTGGCCCTGACGGGTGCGGAGAAATTGCAGGTTGTCGGAAAATGCCATTTTAAATGTACCTCCTTAGATGTTCAGGATGGTCTCAGCATACCCGAACAGGGCCCGCAACTCCACCGATTTCCTGTTGCGTTTGGAGATTTTCCTGTCAACTTTCAGTTGCGCGGGGGTCTAATCCCCTTTTCTGCCCCTTTTCCACAGCACAAAGGCCAGAACCAGACCGGTGGCCAGCCAGAGGACGCCAAGGATGATGATGAGGTTGGCGATGCCCAGAAAAATCCCCTGAACGCCGGAGAGGGGGGAGGCCAGGGGGGCAACACCCAAGGCGTCCATCACGGCCCCCTCCAGCTCCGGAGGGCCGCTGTAGGTCCAGCCGCCGGGCATTCCAAAGCCGTCCATCATCTGGTTTGCGGTGGAGAACATGCCGCCAAAGGCCCACCGGGCGATGGTTCCCACCAGGGTCACGCCCAGCCCCTGAAGGGCGATATAGACCCCGGCCAGCCAGCCCCACCGGCGGACCATCTTTCCGATAAAGCCGGGGAGGTTGGAGAACTGCCCCTGTTCAGGCGGCGGCGGAGGCGCGGCCTCCTGGGGCGGGGCCGGGGGCGCGGCGCGCTCCGGCTCCTCGTCCTCATTTAACAGGTGGTCGGTGGTGACGCCGAAGGCCTTCGCCAAGGCCAGCAGCTTGCCCACGTCGGGGGAGGCCTCCGCAAGCTCCCACTTGCTGACGGCCTGGCGGGATACCCCCACCTGTGCGGCCAGCTCCTCCTGGGACAGTTTTCTGTCCCGGCGGTACCAGGCGATTTTTTCATTTAATTTCATTGCTGCACTCTCCTTTCTGGTATGCTCAGCCTATCAGAAAAGACGGTTGCGTTCCACCAGGGAGGGCTGGAACTTTCCGCAACCGGCGGTTGCGAAGGCCTCAAATCGGCCCCTGCCACCATGGACGGCCGCCGTCCCAGGTGCTCCAATCGGTCAGACAGATGTTCAGGTCCACATTGCCCTCGATGCCGTCCACCCGGCCGGAGCTGGTGTACTGCCACATATTGTAGCGGTAGCGGAAGCTGGTGGGGGCGGTGTCGATGGTGTAGTGGGCCAGCCAGAAGGCGGGATACTCCTGGAGACGGTCCAGCATCAGGCTGTCCTTATAAATTTTGGAGGGGCTGCCGTAGGTCATGGGGGTGTAGCCCGCGTCGGAAATCACCTTGCAGAAGGCCAGGGCGCAGGCGGTGACCGTGTTGCCGCCGGCCCCCTGGGTGCGGGAGTCGTCCTTGTCCTGCCGCTCCCAGTCAAAGACCACGGGGTAGGTGACGGGATAGTCCTGAATCCACTCCAGGACCAGCCGGGCCTCCTCCTCTGCCTCGGCGGGGGTGAGGGCCTGGGAGAAGAAGTAGACCCCCACCTCCAGGCCGTTGGACAGGGCGTTGCGCATATTATAGTCAAAATATTCGTCCTTCCGGATCGTCCCCTGGGTGTACCCCCGGTAGCCCGCCCGGATCATGGCAAAGTCCATCCCGGTGGCCGCCACCCGCCGCCAGTCGATCTCCTTCTGGTGGGCGGACACGTCCAGCCCCCGGTAGCAGGGGTACTGGCCGTTGTAGGAGAGGTAGCCGTTCTCGTCCAGGACAAAGCGCTCCGGGTCATAGGGGTTGGCGGGGACCTCCTGGGCGGCGGGCAGGGGGTAGCCGGGCTCCACGCCGAAGAATTTCCCGGCGTAGTTCATGATAATCACCGCGCCCTGGGCCCGGGTGGTGCTGTCCTGGGGGAGGAAGGCTCCCTCCGGAGTGCCCTGCATCATTTTGGCCGCATAGGCCCAGTTTACCGCCCCGGCGGCCCAGTCCGAGACGCTGTCCCGGTCGGTGAAGGGGGCGGCGCCCGCCTGCTGTCCGCCCTGCTGGTTCCAGAGCAGGGCGGCGATCTGCTCCCGGTTGATGGGGTCCTCGGGGCCGAATGTGCCGTCGTCATAGCCGCTTACCACGCCGTTGGCCTTGGCCCAGCGGATGGCGCTGAGGTTGGGGTGGTCCTCCCCCACGTCTGGGAAGGGGAGGGCGTCCTCCTCGGCGGCGGGGCTGCCCGCCAGGCGGTACAGGGCCTCGGCCAGGGCGGCTCTGGTCATCAGGCTGTCAGGGGCGAAGGCGGTGGTGCTGACGCCGTCCATCAGGCTGTGCTGCTGGCAGAACTCCACAGCGGAGGCGTACCACTGGTGATGGTCCACATCCCAATATGTAGTGGCCGCGGCCTGGGCCGGAGCCAGGGAGGCGGAAAGGGTCAGGGCCATCAGCCCGGCGGTCAGTTTTTTCAGGGTGCGTTTAGGTGTCATAGCTGTCCTCACTCTCTAAATTGGGGGGTTAAAGTCGTACCTTGTCAGTATAGCACGAACCGTCCGGAGGCTCAACCGCATTTTGCTGGAAAAGGCAGGAAAAGAGATAAAAAAAGCGCCCCCGTTGAGGGGGGCGCGGCGAAGCTGTGACGGGGGGGCTTGCGGTGGAACAATCTGCTGCTGTGCTCCTACAGAGAGGGAGCCCTAGAGGGCGGCAGAGCTGGCTCAGCTGCCCAAATAGGCCTTCTTCACCGCCTCGTTGGTGAGCAGCTCCTGCCCGGAGCCGGACAGAGTGATCCGGCCGGTCTCCAGAACGTAGCCCAGGTCGGCGGTTTTCAGGGCCATATTGGCGTTCTGCTCCACCAGGAGGATGGTTACCCCCTGCTTATTGATCTCCTTAATGATATCGAAGATACCCCGAACGACGATGGGGGCCAGGCCCAGGGAGGGCTCGTCCATCATCATGATCTTGGGCCGGGACATGAGGGCCCGGCCTACGGCCAGCATCTGCTGCTCGCCGCCGGACAGGGTGCCCGCCGCCTGCCAGGAGCGCTCCTTCAGCCGGGGGAAAAGGTCATAGACCCACTTCAGGTCCTCGTTCAGGCTGTCTCTGCGCAGGTAAGCGCCGATTTTCAGGTTCTCCACCACCGTCAGATCGGGAAAGACCCGCCGCCCCTCGGGGACCAGGGTGATGCCTCTGGAGACGATGCGGTCGGGGGAGAGGCTGGTGATGTCCTCCCCCTGGAGGTGGATGCGGCCTCCGGCGGGCTTGACCAGCCCGGCGATGGTGCGCAGGGTGGTGGACTTGCCCGCGCCATTGGCGCCGATGAGGGTGACAATCCGGCGCTCAGGCACCTGGAAGGAGATGCCCTTTACCGCCTCGATGCCTCCGTAGTTTACCTTTAAGCCGTCAATTTTCAGCATCAGTCAGCCACCCCCAGATAGGCCTCGATCACGCGAGGATTGTTTTGGATCTCCAAGGGCGTGCCTTGGGCGATGAGCTTGCCAAAGTCCAGCACATAGATCAGGTCGGAGATCTCCATAACCAGGTCCATATGGTGCTCGATGAGCAGAACGGTGACCTGATATTGCTCCCGCACCTGGCGGATAAAGGCGGTGAGCTCCTGGGTCTCCTGGGGATTCATGCCCGCGGCGGGCTCGTCCAGCAGCAGGAGCTTGGGGCTGGTGGCCAGGGCCCGGGCGATCTCCAGCCGGCGCTGCAGGCCGTAGGGCAGGGAGTTGGCCACCTCGTCCTTCAGGTGGGCCAGGCCCTGCTCCTCCAGCAGCTCCATAACCTCACGGCGCTGCTGCTGCTCCTCCTTCTTGTTCAGGCGGAGGGCGGCGGAGAACATGTTGCTGGTGCGGCGCAGGTGCTTGGCGGTGAGGACGTTGTTGAAGACGGTCTGATTTTTCCACAGCCGGATGTTCTGAAAGGTGCGGGCCATGCCCAGCTGGGTGATTTTGTCGGGAGTGGGGGCCAGGCGGTGGGTATACAGTCCCTTGTTCTCCCCCAGATAGGTCTTGGCCATCTTCCCCTGGGGGAAATTCTCAATCATGGGCCGGCCCATAAATTCCACCTTGCCATTGGTGGGCTCGTAGACGCCGGTGATGCAGTTAAAGGCGGTGGTCTTGCCCGCGCCGTTGGGGCCGATGAGGGCCACGATCTGCCCCTCGTTCACGTCCAAGGACAGGTCGTTCACCGCCACTACGCCGCCAAACTGCATGGTGATGTGTTCCACATGGAGGATATTTTCACTCATGCCGTCTCCTCCTTTCCCGCCGCCTTGGGGCGGCGCTTGAACAGGTCTGGCAGCTCCTTGTCCCCCATGATGCCCCGGCGGAAGAAGAGCACCACAATCATGATGACCACGGAGAACACCACCATCCGGAAGCCGGCCCGGAGGAAGGGGACCTTCATGCCGCTGTCCAGGACGGTCTCGTTGTCCAAAAAGCGCAGCCACCACTCGGAGCAGGCCACATAGAGGAAGGTGGCGATGCAGCTGCCGGAGATGGAGCCGATGCCGCCGATGACCACGATGAGAAGAATCTCATAGGTCATGGTGGTGGTATACACCTTGGCCTGGGCGTTGTTGACGAACATGGCGAACAGCGCCCCGCTTACCCCGGCGAAGAAGGCGGAGGTGCAGAAGGAGAGCATCTTGTGCTTGGCCAGGTTGATGCCCATGGCCTCGGCGGCGGTCTCGTCCTCTCGGATGGCTTTAAAGGCCCGGCCGTAGGAGGAGTTAATCAGCAGACAGATCATGGCGATGCAGATCATCGACACCAGGAAGGGGAAGAAGGTGGACAGCCGGAGTATCACCTTTCCGCCGGCGCCGGTGATGTTGAAGCTGGAGAAGGTGGGGAAGTCCTGGAGCATGTTGGCCCCGTTGGTGATGGGGCCCAGGGCCTGCCACTGGAACACCGCCTTGAGAATCTCCGCGAAGCCCAGGGTGGCAATGGCCAGGTAGTCGGATTTCAGCCGCAGCACCGGCAGGCCGATGAAATAGGCGAACACTGCCGCCACGCAGCCGGCCAGCACCATGGCCAGCACCACGCCCAGGCCCATGCTGAGGGCCCCGCCCGCCCCCTCGGTTCCGAAGAGGGCGCCGAACAGGTCCTGGAGGGAGAACTTTACGGCGGAGCCGCCGTAGAGGTAGTACACCGTGTCCTTGCTGGCCACGGGGACGGTGAGGATGGCGTAGGTGTAGGCCCCCAGCAGCATAAAGCCCGCCTGACCCAGGGAGAACAGGCCGGTAAAGCCGTTGAGCAGGTTCATAGACACCGCCGCCAGGGAGTAGACCGCCCCCTTCTTCAGCACCACGAAGAGCTGGCTGGTGGGCAGCAGCACGCTGGGCACCTTCTCCCTGGGGAGGAACACGCTGACATTTTCCAGCAGCACAACGGCGGCCAGCAGAAGGATGCAGGCGGCGGCGAAGAGATACGCGCCTTTTTTGCTTTTCTGTTCTATCATATTGCCCGCCTCCCTTACACTTTATCGGTGACCTTCTCACCGAACAGCCCGGTGGGCTTGACCACCAGGATGAGGATGAGCAGCGCGAAGGTGCCGGCGTCGGAGAAGACGGTGAACTGGGTGCTCTTAATCACGTTTTCGCAGATGCCGATGATAAAGGCTCCCACCACTGCTCCGGGGATGGAGCCGATGCCGCCCACCACCGCGGCCACAAAGGCCCGCAGGCCGGGCAGCGCGCCGGCGGTGGGGGTGATGGCCTGGAAGTTGGTGAAATAGAGCATGGAGCCCACCGCCGCCAGGGCGGAGCCGATGACAAAGGTGGCAGAGATCACCGAGTTGATCTTGATGCCCATCAGCTGGCTGGTCTCAAAGTCCTTGGCCACCGCCCGCATAGCCATGCCGGTTTTGGTGTGGTTGATAAGCTGAGTGAGGGCCAGCACCAGGGCCAGCACCAAAAAGGGGGTGAGGATGGTCACCCATTTGGTGGAGGTGCCGGCGATCTTCACCGTGTCAGACAGGAAAGGGATCACCGGGTAGGTCATGGGCTGGCCGCCGGTGACATAGGTGGCGGTGTTCTGAATCAGGTAGCTGACGCCGATGGCGGAGATCATCACCGACATTCTGGGGGCGGAGCGCAGGGGCTTATAGGCCGCCCGCTCGATGCAGAAGCCCAGCAGTACCGTCAGGAGAAACACCAGGGGCAGAGACAGGCAGAGGGGCATGCTGGCCGACAGGTAGATGCCCAGCAGGCCCGCCACCATAAACACGTCGCCGTGGGCGAAGTTAATCAGGCGCAGGATACCGTATACCATCGTATAGCCGATGGCGATCAGCGCGTACTGCCCGCCCACGGAGATTCCGGAGATGAGTACGGAAATGGCAAATTCCAAAGCGGGGACCTCCCTTGTAAAAAGTTTGGGCTGTCTTGAAAAGGGCCGGCGCGCGCCCCTTTCAAGGCAGCCCATCCGGGTTTCCCCGACGGAGCAATCATACTCCGCCGGGGAAATTATGGGACACTTTTTTAATCAGCTGGCCTTCTGAACGGTCTCCAGCTCCCAGGCACCATCGTTGGTGGAGTGCTTGATATAGGCGGTATCCCGAACGGCGTCGCCGACACTGTCAAAGGCGATGGCACCGGATACGCCGGTGTAGGTCACACTGCCCAGCGCGGCCTTGATGGCGGCGGGGTCGGCGGAGCCGGCGGCCTTGATGGCCTCCAGAGCCACGTAGTAGGCGTCGTAGCCCATAGCGGTGACGGCGGCGATGGTGTCGTTGCCGCCGTTGGCGTCCTTAGCGGCGGAGTTGGAGTTGATATAGTTCTTGATGCCCTCGTCAAACTCAGGGGCGCCGCCCTCCTGGTAGAAGGTGGAGACGTACAACTGGATGTCAGTACCGTTGGCGGCGTCCAGCACCATGTTGTCGTCCAGCGTGTCGGAACCCAGGAAGGGAGCCGTAATCCCCAGGGACTGGGCCTGGGTGATGATCTGGGTGGCGTAGGCGATGGACACGGGGGTAAAGATGACATCCGCGCCCTCGGCCTTGGCCTTGTTCAGATAGGAGTTGAAGTCAGAGTTGTTGGTGGGGAAGGAGTCGGTGATGACCTTGCCGCCGTTGGCCTCGAAAACCTGCTTAAAGAAGGCCACCAGGCCCTGGTCATACTCGTTGCCCGCCTCGCCCAGGCAGTAGGCCACCTTGGCGTCAAACTTTTCCATGGCGAAGTTGACCAGAATCTGGGCCTGGAAGTTGTCCAGGAAGCAGATGCGGAAGTAGTGGTCGTTGCCGGCGGTGACGTTGGGATTGGTGCAGGTCACGCCCATAGCGGCCACGCCAGCCTCTTTAAAGATATCGCTGGCGACCATGGACACGCCGGAGCCATAGGACCCCAGCACAATGGCAACGTTCTGAGAAACCAAGTTAGCGGCGGCAGAGGGGGCCTTGTCAGTGGAAGAGCCGTTGTCAGAGAGAACCAGTTGGACGGTATAGGTCTCGCCGCCGATGTCCACGGTGGGGGTCTCGGAGTTGGCGAACTGGATGCCCAGGGTCTCCTTTTTGCCGCCGGAGGCGGAATCACCGGAGGCGGGCTCAAACACGCCGATCTTAATCACCTTGTCGCCGGCGGGGGCGGGGGTGCCGGAGGAGGCGGGGTTGGAGCCGGCGGGTGTGCTGCCGGCGGGCGTGCTGCCGCTGCCGCCGCCGCAGCCGGCCAGCAGGCTCAGCAGCATAGCGGCGGACAGAGCGCTTGCAAGAAACTTTTTCATTCTGATTACTCCTTTTTTCTTAGTCCATCCTGCGGGACATGTCTTTCAGATAGAAACACTTGTACACAGGATAAAGCATATTATACCCTGCTGCAGGGGAAAATGCAAGGAAGTTTGAAAATCAAATTCAACAAAATTGCAAAATAAAAATAGATATTCTTGCAAACATTTGTTTTTGGACAGAAAATACCGGGTCCGGCGAAAATTGCCGGGCCCGGAGGAGCATAGCATGGGGCGCGCCCTACGCGGGGCACTGGCGTCCGGTGTGGTCGATGGTGTACTCCCCGGTGAGGATGATTTGGGAGATGGGGACGAAGGTGTAGCCCTCCTGAAGGAGGGTCTGGATGATGGCGGGCAGGGCCTCGGGGGTGTGGAGGGCGGCATTGTGGAACAGGACGATGGAGCCGGGCTGAACCTTGCCGGTCACCCGCTGGGTAATCTCTCCGGCGGACAGGTCCTTCCAGTCCAGGCTGTCCACGTCCCACTGGATGGGCTCCATACCGATGGATCGGACGGCGTTTACCGACTTGTCGTCGTAGTCGCCGTAGGGCAGGCGGACCAGGGTGGGACGCACGCCGGTAACCGCCTCAATTTTGTCATTGCAGGCGTTCAGATCGGCCACCACCTGGTCGGCGGACAGCTGGGGGTAGTGGGCGTGGGTATTGGAGTGGTTCATGACCTCGTGGCCCGCGTCGTGGAGGGCCTTCACCGACTCGGGGTATTTGTCCACCCACTGACCCACCACAAAAAAGGTGGCCTTGATGTTGTGCCGGCCCAGAATGTCGATGAGCTGCTGGGTATCCTCATTCCCCCAGGCGGCGTCGAAGCTGATGGCCACCAGCTTCTGGTCCCGCTGGACGCAGTAGATGGGCAGCTGGCGGGCGGCGGAGGAGGCCCCGATGGCGGCGGGGTAATTGACCACATAGAATATCACCGCCGCCGCGCACAGGCAGGTCAGCGCCGTCCACCATTTTTTCCCGATAAAAAATATCCTTACCTGTTCCTGTTTTTTGACCATGGCCGGATCACTCCCGTTTTAAAATAGGCGGCTCCCGGGGAACGGGAGCACTGTCTTGCCCTATCTATATGAAAAACGGGGGCGAAACATGTTCCTGCCTTTTGGGCGTGAAAAGGGGCGGGGGTTATTATCCCCCGCCCCATGCTTGTGCTCCGCTGATGACATTACATAAGATCGCTGACACGGATCAGCGCATAATCGCTGATGGTTTCTCCTTCGTCCAAACCCTCCAAAAGAGTGTGAACCTCTGAAAGCTCCTCCCGGTTTTCGGTGTATTCTGTCTTCCCGGGCAGATACAGGTACAGGCACAGGCCGTCGTATTCCTTCGGCATGGATATTGTATAGACAACATCTACAGTCCAGGCATTCTGACATGTCGCAGTCCCATTGCCCATATCCACATCCCAATCTGAATAAGTATCGTTTGTCTCCTGGCTCAAGGTATAGCTGATGGGATAGGTGACATCTTTATAGGTGATATCAATGGTATTTGTCAGATCCGGGTTGTCGTCAGACAAGGTTTTCGCGGGAAATACAGTGCCGGTATAATAGTCGAATACGCTGAAAAGCGTGTATTTGCAAGAGGGGAAAAATCTGCCGTCACCTTCGACCTCGTGGTAGATATCCTGTGTAACTATATTGGTAAAATCGAAATGGTAGGGGAGCGTCATCTGAACCATGCCATCCGCATCCGTCTCAGAGATGGAAATATCTCCAATCGTGTAAGTGGCGTCTACCACATCGGTGATGGAAAGCCCGCCGATGGATGTCGGCTCTCCGCTTACAGGATCTCTAAAATAGCTGAAAACAGGGGCTGTGAAGCTCCTCTCCTTGGTAAATGACAGCCCGTTTGCCTCGGAATAGGAGGGTGTGGGCTCCAGCGGGAACTGGCCGCCGATCTCCGCCGCCACAAACGCGGGGACGTCCTCGATATACAGCTGCCTTACCTCCAGCTTGCCGTCCTCTGTTAAAAACGCCATCTCCCCGGCGGAGATGGTCGCCGACTGCTCCCCCGCGGTGACCTCCACGCTGCCCTCCAGCAGAGCGGCGGCGTCCTGCGTCACCCAGCCGCAGGTCCCCCGGATACCCACCGCCATAGTGGAGGTGCGGATGGTCATGGTCTCGTCGTCAGCCAGGGGCTGGGTGACGTTGAAGAACAGGCTCCCCGTCTTTACCTCGACCTCCAGCTGTTTGTCCTCTTTTGTGATTCCAATCTCGCTGTCCTGGTCCATCTTGACCAGCTTCACATCGTCCAGGTCAATCCAGGCGTAGCTCTTGCTCTGGGTATCCACCCCATAGCCGGAGAACAGTCCCAGCTCCTCCCGGGGCTCCACCGCCTGGCCGCCGTCATCGGAGACCCCTACTGTCCCCTCGGTCTTTCTCAGGTGCATGGTCGCCGCCTTCGCCCCGCCTCCGCCGCCGCAGGAGGTCAGGAGCAGAGACAGCGCCAGGGTCAAAGCAAACATTCTCTTTTTCATCAAAGTCTCTCCTTCTCTCAGGTAATATTTGGTTTAATACGCTTTTATGTGGAATCCTCCCTCTTCCATATTGCGGCAGGTCATTGCGCCGCCTTGCGCTTAGTATAATGTATTAGAGTTGGAAAGTCAATATTTTATCATTAGTTTTCGACTGTATTACACCGTGGTTTGATTTGCTGAAACCAAGTAAACTAAAGGCAAAGGGCGGTGATACGATTGCAGGCAAAAAAGCCTATCAATGTTCGGGTAGGAGGAAACATCCAGCAGCTTCGAGAGGAGCGTCACTATACCCAGGAGGAGCTGTCCGAAAAAATCGGCGTTACCCCTAACCATTTAAGCGCCATTGAGCGGGGCGTCTCCGGGATTTCTCTGGAACTGCTGGAAAAGCTCTGTCAGGTGCTTTCTGTCACGGCGGATCATATTCTCTTTGGGCGTAAGGCGGCGGAGGCCAACGGAGAGAAGCTGATGAAGCTGCTGCAGTCGTTTGACCAGTGGCAGACTGTAATTGCCAGATTGGGGCAGTCGATCGACACCCTGAGCGAGCAGCTGAATCATTTGCACGAATGAGCGGCCCAACCGGGCCGCTCATGTTGTTGAGAGGGGGTATGCCCACGTCATGTAGGGCAGGGGTTCTACCCCTGCCTATCCTCGTGAGGGGATAAAATGCGCCTTTAGGACATTCCCCTGTCTTCCGCCTCCTTTACGAATCCGGCGGGGTATGATATAATGAACTTCAATTTTAAAAGAACAGGGGGCATATTTTATGAAACAAGCCTCGTCCAAGCCCGCCCAGGCGGATCCGGCGGCGGCGGTCCAGCTGGCCCTGCCCCGATCCATCCACCTGGTTCCTCTGGACCGGATTGCCGGCTTCGACGTCCGGCCCGGCTTCTACGAGATCAACGGAGCCACCGCCATCCCCGGCGGTGTAAACTTCACCGTCCACTCCCACAACGCCTCCAACATCGAGCTGCTGCTCTTCCGCCGCACCGAGGAGGAGCCCTTCGCGGTGCTCCCCTTCCCCCAGCACTACCGCATCGGCAATGTGTACTCCATGATTGTGTTCAAGCTGGACATTGAGGAGTTTGAGTACGCTTACCGGGTAGACGGCCCCTACGACCCCAAGCGGGGCCTGATTTTCGACAAGACCCGCTATCTGCTGGACCCCTATGCCAAGGCGGTCACCGGCCAGAGCCAGTGGGGGGACTCCGCCCCCAGGGGCCAGCACTACAAGGCCCGGGTGGTGAAGGACGACTTCGACTGGGGCAGCATGGCCCAGCCTCTGATCCCCATGGAGGACCTGGTGATCTACGAGCTCCACGTCCGGGGCTTCACCAAGGACCCCACCTCGGGGGTGGCCCATCCGGGCACCTTCGCCGGAATCATGGAGAAGCTGGACTACCTGGAGGAGCTGGGGGTCAACGCCATAGAGCTGATGCCCATCTTTGAGTTCGACGAGATGCAGGACTACCGGGTGGTGGACAGCAAAACCCTCTATAACTACTGGGGCTACAGCACCGTCAGCTTTTTTGCCCCCAACACCAGCTACACCGCCTCCACCGAGTATAACCGGGAAGGCAACGAGCTCAAGCACCTGATCCGGGCCTGTAAGGAGCGGGGCATCGAGGTCTACCTGGACGTGGTGTTCAACCACACCGCCGAGGGCAACGAGCAGGGCCCCTTCTTCTCGTTCAAGGGCTTTGACAACAACATCTACTACCTCCTCACCCCCGACGGGCAGTATTACAACTTCTCCGGCTGCGGCAATACCATGAACTGCAACCACCCCATTGTCCGGCAGATGATTCTGGACTGTCTGCGCTACTGGGTCACCACCTACCGGGTGGACGGCTTCCGCTTCGACCTGGCCTCCATCCTGGGCCGCAGCGAGGACGGCTCCCCCATGGGCGCGCCGCCCCTGCTCCAGTCCCTGGCTTTCGACCCCATCCTGGGCAACGTGAAGCTGATTGCCGAGGCCTGGGACGCCGGTGGGCTCTACCAGGTGGGCACCTTCCCCTCCTGGAACCGCTGGGCGGAGTGGAACGGCCGCTATCGGGACGATATCCGCCGCTACCTCAAGGGGGACGAGGGCTTCGCCCAGGGGGCGGCCCTGCGCCTGCTGGGCTCCCAGGACATCTACGGCGACCAGGGGCGGACCAACGCCTCGGTAAACTTTATCACCTGTCACGACGGCTTCACCCTGTGGGACCTGTTCTCCTACAACGAAAAGCACAATCTGGCCAACGGCTGGAACAACACCGACGGGGCCAACGACAACAACAGCTGGAACTGCGGCGCGGAGGGGGATACGGACGACCCGGAGGTGGTCGAGCTGCGCCGGCGGATGTGCCGCAACGCCTTCACCCTGCTTATGTGCTCCCGGGGCATCCCCATGTTCCTGGCGGGGGACGAGTTCTGCAATACCCAGTTCGGCAACAACAACGCATACTGTCAGGACAATATCATCTCCTGGCTGGACTGGAACCGCCTGGAGGCCAACCGGGATATGTTCCACTTCTTCCAGTACATGATCCGTTTCCGCAAGCGGTACCGGGTGGTGCGGGCCAAGACGGGGGACGGAGCCTGCGGCTTCCCCGACGTGAGCTTCCACGGGACCGAGCCCTGGCGGGGCGGCTTCAGCGGCCACGACCGCTATGTGGGGGTTATGTTCTCCGGCTGGGAAGGGGACACCGGGCCCCAGGTGGTCTATGTGGCCTCCAATGCCTGGTGGGAGGACCTGGGGGTCACGCTGCCCGAGCTGCCCGCCTCCATGAGCTGGACCTGTGCTGTGGACACCTGGCAGGCGGAGCAGGGGGAGCGCCCCGTCTCCGGCCGTCAGGTCATCGTCCAGGCCCGGAGCGTGATGGTGTTCGTGGGGAAATAGGGGCAGTTCCGGCGCTGAGGGTGTCCTTTTTGCGGATTTCATGCAGGGGCGCCGCAGGCCGCCCCTGCAGACGGACCTATTTGTGCTAATATCACAAAAAAACGGCGTGTATTTGCTCAAAAAATGGATTTACTCCATTGGTCGGGTAGGTTATAATGGAGATAAATCAGAGCTCAAATTACAGAAAGACAACAGGAGGACGGCACAGATGAGCATCAAGTCTGATATCGAGATCGCCCAGGAGCACACCCCGCGGCACATCACCGAGATCGCCGCGCTGGCCGGCATTGACGGGAAGTATCTGGAGCAGTACGGAAGCCACAAGGCGAAGATCGACTACGCCCTGCTGCGGGAGAACAAAAAGCCGGACGGCAAGCTGATTCTTGTCACCGCCATCACGCCCACCCCCGCCGGCGAGGGGAAGACCACCACCACCGTGGGTCTGGCGGACGGTCTGCGCCGTCTGGGCAAAAACGCCGTAGTCGCCCTGCGGGAGCCCTCGCTGGGCCCGGTGTTCGGCGTGAAGGGCGGGGCCGCCGGCGGGGGCTACGCCCAGGTGATCCCCATGGAGGACATCAACCTCCACTTCACCGGCGACTTCCACGCCATCGGCGCGGCCAACAATCTCCTGGCCGCCATGCTGGACAACCACATTCAGCAGGGCAACACCCTGGGCATCGACGTCAAACAGATCACCTGGAAGCGGTGTGTGGACATGAACGACCGTCAGCTCCGCCACATCATCGACGGCATTGGCGGAAGGATGCAGGGCGTGCCCCGGGAGGACGGCTTCGACATTACCGTAGCCAGCGAGATCATGGCGGTGCTCTGCCTGTCCAGCGACATTCTCGACTTAAAGCGCCGCCTGGGCCGGATCATCGTGGCCTACACATACGAGGGCAAGCCCGTCACCGCCCACGACCTGAAGGCAGAGGGGGCCATGGCCGCCCTGCTGAAGGACGCCCTGAAGCCCAACCTGGTCCAGACCCTGGAGGGCACCCCTGCCCTGGTCCACGGCGGACCCTTCGCCAACATCGCCCACGGCTGCAACTCGGTCACCGCCACCCGGATGGCCCTGGCCCTGGGGGACTACGCCGTCACCGAGGCGGGCTTCGGCGCTGACCTGGGGGCGGAGAAGTTCCTGGACATCAAATGCCGCATGGCGGGCCTGGAGCCCGACGCGGTGGTGATGGTGGCCACCGTCCGGGCCCTGAAGCACCACGGGGGGGTGGCCAAGGCCGAGCTGAACCAGGAGAATCTGGAGGCCCTGGAGAGAGGCCTGCCCAACCTGCTCCAGCATGTGGACAACATCAAGAACGTCTATGGCCTGCCCTGTGTGGTGGCCATCAACGCATTCCCCACCGACACCAGGGCGGAGCTGGACCTGGTGGAGGCCAAGTGCCGGTCACTGGGGGTGAACGTGGCCCTGTCCGAGGTGTGGGCCAAGGGGGGCGAGGGCGGAATGGCCCTGGCCGAAGAGGTGGTCCGCCTGTGCGATACAGAGGGCAGCTTCCGCTTCGCCTATCGCGCCGAGGATACCATCGAGCAGAAGCTGGAGGACATTGTCAAAAAGGTCTACCGGGGGGACGGGGTGGTCCTCACCGCCAACGCCAAGAAGCAGGCCCAGCAGCTCACCGAGCTGGGCTTTGGCCGGCTGCCCATCTGCATGGCCAAGACCCAGTACTCCTTCTCTGACGACCAGACCCTGCTGGGGGCCCCGAAGGGCTTCACTGTCACGGTGCGCAACCTGAAGGTCTGCGCCGGAGCCGGCTTCATCGTGGCCCTCACCGGCGACATCATGACCATGCCCGGCCTGCCCAAGGTCCCCGCCGCCGAGAAGATCGACGTAGACGAGAACGGAAAGATCACCGGCTTGTTCTGATTCACGGGAGGGGGCCGTCTGCCCGGCGGCCTCCCCCGTTTTTTAGATAGATGAGCAAAACCTGACAGAGTAGGCGCATCGCGTCAAGTGCCGCCGGATGGGAAGTTGCCGGAGGACGAAGGACCCCGCGGGGTCCGCGGTGGTGCGCCGCATCCGCTGCCATGGGAGGAGTGCGCTCTTTTCATGGTAACACGCTGTGAAAGGAGCGTATTTTTATGACAAAAACCCAACAGAAGAAGCTTGCGTACACCCTGTGCACCCTGGCCCTGCTCATCGCCATGATGGTCCTGCTCACCATGACCATCAGCATCCAGACCCCCTTCTTTAAGCTCTCCTTCGGCTCTCTGCCTGTGGTGCTGGCCGCCCTGCTCTTCGGTCCCCTTGAGGGGGCCGCGGTGGCGGTGCTGGGCGAATTTCTGGTCCAGGTTCTCGGCCCTTACGGCCTGACGCAGACTACCATTATCTGGATCTGGCCTCCGGCCGTCCGGGCCCTGGTGGTGGGGAGCGCGGCGGTGTGGCTGCGCCGGAGGGGCGTCCGGCTGGAGTCCAGGCCGGCGCTGTGCTACGGGGCGTGTATCGCCGGTGCGATTCTCACCACCATCAGCAACACCGTGGGGATGTGGCTGGACAGTCTGGTGAACTACACCTCCTTTACCGCCGCCGCCCTGTGGGTGCCCGCCCGCTTTGTCAGCGGCGTCTGCACCGCCGTGGTGGTTGCCACCATCTGTATGCCCCTGATTCACAGCCTGCGCCGCAGCGGCGTGCTGCGGTACACGGAGTAGGGGGGCGGGACCGTGACAGAACGAGAAGCGGAGGCGTTGATCCGCCGGCGGGCCTGGGTGGGGCAGAAGCCTGGCCTGGACCGCATCCGCCGCCTGCTGGAAAGGCTGGGCGGCCCCCAAAGAAAGCTGAAATTCGTCCACATCGCCGGCTCCAACGGCAAGGGCTCCGCCGCCGCCATGCTGGCCTCGGTGCTCACCGCGGCGGGACTGAAAACCGGCCTGTACACCTCCCCCCACCTGTGGGACATCCGGGAGCGGTTCCAGGTGGACGGCGTTCCCATCTTTGGGGAGGATTTTGCGGAGATTACGGCCCAGGTTCTGGAGCAGAGCGAGGACGAGACCGAGTTCGAGCTGATGACCGCCATCGGGATGGTCCATTTCCTGCGCTCCGGGTGCGATATTGTGGTGCTGGAGACCGGACTGGGGGGCCGGCTGGACTCCACCAACGTCATCGACGCCCCGGAGGCAGCCGTCATCACCCGCATCGGCCTGGAGCACACCGAGCTGCTGGGGGATACCCTGGATAAGATCGCCACGGAAAAGGCGGGCATCATCAAGCCGGGCTGTGATGTGGTTCTCTATAACCAGGGCGCCCACCTCTGCCGCCTGTTTGAGGAGCTCTGCAAGCTCCGCCACAGCGGCCTCAGCCTGACCTGCACTCCGGCGGCCCTGTCTGCCGGGCTGGAGGGCCAGAGCTTCACCTACCGGGACAAGGGGCCCTACCACATCTCCCTGCTGGGGGAGTACCAGGTCCGCAACGCCGCCGTAGTACTGGAGACGGTGAATGCTCTCCGGCGGAGGGGCTGGGAGCTCCCGGAGGAGGCGGTGGTCCGGGGGCTGGAGCAGGCCCGGTGGCCGGGGCGGATGGAGCTGGTCCGGCGGGCCCCCGACGTCATTCTGGACGGAGCCCACAACCCCCAGTGTATGGAGGCCCTGGCCAGGGCGCTGAGGGGGCTGTATCCGGAGAAAAAGCCGGTCTTCCTCGCCGGTGTGCTGGCGGACAAAGACTGGCCCGCCATGCTGGAGGAGCTGCTCCCCCTGGCCCAGGTGTGCTTCACCCTCACCCCGGACAGCCCCAGGGCCCTGCCCGCCGGGACGCTGGCGGAATATCTGACCGGGCGGAGCGTCCAGGCCGTCCCCTGCGGGGGCCTCCGGGAGGGGCTGGACCGGGCGCTGGCCGCCGCCGGACCGGAGGGCGTGGTGTGCGTGTGCGGGTCGCTGTATATGATTGGAGAGGCCCGGCATCTGCTGGGGCTGTGCTGAGAGAGAAAGGTGGAATAATGATGCTGAGTCCGGGGGAGTTTGTCCCATTTTACGCCCAGATCGGGGCAAAGAAGTGCACCAACAGCGCCGTCCGGCTGTTTCTGGCCGCGGTGCTGGCCGGATTTCTCATCGCCTCCGGGGCGGTGGCGGCCAGCACGGCCTCCTATGCTCTGGAGAACCCCTCCCTGGCCCGGGTGGCCGCTGGACTGCTCTTTCCCTTCGGACTCATCATGGTGGTGATCACCGGGGCGGAGCTGTTCACCGGCAACTGCCTGATTACCATCTCCCTGCTGGAGCGGAAGGCCGCTCTATCTGGGATGGCCCGGAATCTGACCATCGTCTATCTGGGCAACTTTGCGGGGGCGGCCCTGCTGGCCGGGGCCATGGCCCTGGGCGGAGCCTTCTCCAATGAAGCGCTGGCGGCATACGCCGTCCGCACCGCTGCCAATAAGTGCGCCCTCCCCTTTGGCCAGGGGGTGGTGCTGGGAATCCTGTGCAATATTCTGGTGTGCGCCGGGGTAATGTGCGCCCTGTGCGGCAAGAGCGTGGCCAGCCGGGCGGTGGGGGCCTTTGTGCCGGTGAGCTTCTTTGTCATCGGCGGCTTTGAGCACTGCGTGGCCAATATGTACTACATTCCCGCCGGGCTGCTGGCCGCCGGATACTCCGGCGCAGCCTGTCCTCCCGCCCTGAGCCTGGCCGGCCTGTGGGCCAACCTGGTCCCGGTGACCCTGGGGAATCTCCTGGGAGGCTGCGGCTTCGGGGCGCTGATCTGGGCTGCCCAGCGGCCGTAAAAACCGCCCCCTCATGAAAGAGGGGGCGAAAATTTTTCTGTTCAGCTGACGCTTTTGTCGGGAGCTGTCTGGACGTCCTGACTGGGCTCCCAGGTCACCTCGGCCTTGGCACTGACGATGTTGATGTAGCTGGGGCCGACATTCAGGGGGATCTCCTTGCCTGCCTTGTCCAGGAAGGAGTAGCAGTCGGTCCGCTTGTCCCGCTGCCAGGTGATCTCATAGAGGGCCCCGTCCCGGAGGAGGAGGCCGTCGCCGGTGCCGGTGGTGCGCACCTCCATGCGGCCCTTGTCGTCCCCCTTAATCACGCCTACATCGGTGAACAGGACCAATACATTACTCACCGCCACCGCCTCGCCGGTGCGGCCATCCACATAGGGCTCGTCCGCCCCGTCGATGTGCTGCTCGATGAGGTATCGGTTTTGGGGGGAATCGTATGTAAAGTGTCCCGTCTTATACTTGGAGAAGGGCACCGTTAACTGCGAGACCTGCTGTTTTTCCCCGGCGGGGGGCTCCTTGTCGAAGGCCCAGCCCACCGCAAAGCCCTCCTTGTGCTCCAGGGTGAAGCGGGAGGGCATCTGTTCCAATACCTTCTCGCTGGAGGTAAGCAGGGAGTGCTCCAGGCCGGCGGTTTTCCGCCGGTCCGGGTCCCGCCAGCACATATTGCCATAGGGCCCGTTTACAAAGTCGATGTGGGTCACGCCCCATTTGGAGAAGGCCTCATAGGCCTGGGGACTGCCGCCGGCGTGGATGTAGATGGCATCGTGGCCCAGGGCCAGGCTGACATAGTAGTCCCGGGCGGAGCGGATGCTGCCCAGGTCGCCCACGCCCTCCAGGTCCTGGAACACCCCCATCATCCGGGTGATGCCCCCCTCGGCAACAATCTCATAAATCACATCCGCCTGACCCACCCCGATTTGAGGCAGGGCCTTGCGCAGGTTGTTGAACATAACGGCAATGGGGCGCTTTTCGCTGATGTCGTCATACAGGCCCTCTCCGGTGAGCGGGTTGTAATAGGGGAACTCCGGCTCGGGCTCCGGCTCCACCGGGACAATGACGGAGACCGTGGGCTCTGGGGGCGGCGGAGAAGAGGCTTCGCCCGGGTCCTTCTTTCCGCAGGCGGCCAGGGGGAGCATCAGCAGTCCGGCCAGCAGGAGTGAGGTACAGCGTCGTTTGTTCATAGAAAAATCCCTCCAATCGTCCCTTTTATCATACGACAGCGGAAAGTCAATAAAAGCTGTGTTATTTTGTGGCCCAGTTTCCGGTGGCCTCGGCGGTGAGGTAGGCGTTGACGAAGCCGTCCAGGTCGCCGTCCATCACGGAGCCGATATTGCTGGTCTCAAAGGCGGTGCGGTTGTCCTTCACCATCTGGTAGGGCATAAAGACGTAGGAGCGGATCTGGCTGCCCCACTCGATCTTCAGCTGGACGCCCTTCAGGTCGGAGATTTTCTCCGCCTTCTCCTGCATTTGCAGCTCCACCAGCTTAGCCCGGAGCATTTTCATACAGTTGTCCTTGTTCTGGAACTGGCTCCGCTCCTGCTGGCTGGCCACCACCACGCCGGTGGGCTTGTGGATCAGCCGGACGGCGGAGGAGGTCTTGTTCACGTGCTGGCCTCCGGCGCCGGAGGCCCGGTAGACCTGCATCTCGATATCCTCGGGGCGAATGTCGATCTCCACGTCCTCGGGCAGGTCGGGCATAACCTCGACAGAGGCGAAGGAGGTCTGCCGCCGGGCGTTGGCGTCGAAGGGCGAGACCCGTACCAGCCGGTGGACGCCGTGCTCCCCCCGGAGATAGCCGTAGGCGTTCTCCCCCTCGATCATGATGGTGGCCGACTTGATGCCCGCCTCGTCCCCCTCCTGGTAGTCCATAATCTGGTAGGTGAAGCCGTGGCGCTCTGTCCAGCGGGTGTACATCCGGTAGAGCATCTGGGCCCAGTCCTGGGCCTCGGTGCCTCCAGCGCCGGGGTGGATGGTCAGAATAACGTTGGAGCGGTCGTATTCCCCGGTAAGCAGGGTCTCCAGCCGGGCGGTCTCCATGTTGGCCTCCAGCTGGGAGAAGCCCTCCTCCAGCTCGGGGATGAGGGACTCGTCCTCGAATTCGTTGCCCATCTCACACAGGGCCATCAGGTCGTCCCACTGTCCCTGGCGCTTGCTCTGGCTGGCCACCCTGTCCTGGAGGTTTTTAATGCGCTGCTGGACCTTCTGGGCCTTGGCCAGGTTGTTCCAAAAGCCGTCGGCGGCGGACTCGGCCTGGAGCATATCCAGCTCCCGCTCGGCTCCCTCCAGATCCAGGGCCTGCGCCAGCTCCTTCAGGGCCGGGAGCAGGTTGTTCAGCTTTACCTTATACTCGTCAAATTGGAGCATGTCGTTCCCACACTTTCTAATTAGTCAGCTTATTATATATGAGAAGAGAAAAAATGTAAAGGGAAATCTGGGCGCAAAACGCCCCGTCCGGCGGGCCGGGCGGGGCGGAGGGGGCTCAGCGGCCGGACTCCAGGTCCTGCACCATAGGCGGAATCTGAGCGAGCATGTTGTCCATATCCTCAAACATGGCACTCTTGGTGGTGCCCAGGCGGCTGGCGCTGTCGATATGCTTCACGACCTCCTGATATTTGTCCTTGATCTGACTGAAGAAGGACCGAATGGACTCCAGCTCCTGCTGGGAGGACTGAATCACACCGGAAATCTCGGTCTGGACCGACACGGCGCCCTCGGCGGCGGCGGTAATCTGGCGGAAGCTCTCGTCGGTCTGGGTTACGATGCCGGCGTTCTGGCCCAGGGTCTTCTGGGAGGCGAGGATGCTGCTGTTGAGCTGGCCGGCCCGGTCCTCCACATCGGTTACCCCGGTGTTCACCTCGCTGGACAGCACCTTGATCTCTTCGGCCAGCTGCTTCACCTGGGCGGCCACCACCGCGAAGCCCTTGCCGGCCTCGCCGGCCCGGGCCGCCTCGATGGAGGCGTTAATGGCCAGAATATTGGTCTGGTCGGCGATGGAGACGATCTTGCCCATGCACTGCTGAATCTCCTTCACCGCGGCCTGAAGCTGGGAGAAGGTCTCCGCCATCGCGTTGTAGGACTGCTGCACCTGGGCGGAGGTGTTTCCCAGCTCCACAATCTGGTTCTGGGCCCGCTCCACCGTCTGAGCGATCTCACTGCGCACCTGTATAAACTGCTCTGCGGTCTGATTGATGTTGGAGAAGGACTGCTCCAGGTCCTGGAGCTTGGTCTGAAAGCGGTCGGTCTCCTTCAGCACGCTGGAGAAGGAGGTCCCCACCATGTTCAGCTCCCAGAGGGAGGCCACCTCCTTCTGGACCAGCTCCTTCTGGTAGGATTTCAGGCTGTTGGCCACATGGATGACGGGATACAGGCTTTTTTTCTCCTGGACGGAAGAGGAGGCCCGCTTTTCTTTTTTACCAAACAACATAGCCCTCTCCTCCCTTACTCAAAGACCACACAGGTCATAGACTGGTTTACGAAGCGGTTGTTATAGTGCTCCCCGTAGCCCACAAAGCCGGCGTGGCTGCCCAGGGAGGCCATATCCTGGAGATAGCTGTTCATATAGCCCCGCTCAGAGAACAGCTTGTACCGGAACAGGCAGTTGACCGAAAAGATAGCCGAGCGGCGGGGGAAATCCTGGCATATCTGCTGAATCGTATTCCGGGTGATGGCCTGGTAGTTGCCCAGCTCCAGAAGGATCAAAACGTCAGAGTCGTTGACCTGGCGGAAGCAGGCCAGGGCGTTTCCGTGGACCTCCTTGATGGAGATGATGCAGGTGTCGTCACCGTTGATCTTCCCAAAGGGGTTCTGGAAGGTGCGGGTGAGGATCTCCTCATCCGTCACGTGGAGAATGTCCTTATAGACCTGCTTGGCCGGCCTGCCGTTCAGCGAACCCAAGATATAGTTGGCCCGGTCCGTGCCAGAGGCAATGAAGCGGTAGCTGCCCAGCTGGTGGTAGATGTTCTCCTTATAGGTCTTAACCCGGCCGCCCTGGTTGCGGACCAGGGCGTAGGCCACCGCGTCCTCATAGACCCGGCCGTTGGCGGATACCTTGCCCTGGTCGCCGGTGCCGCCCACCAGGGGGATGTCCCGCTGGCGGAGCACGGTATTGATGGTGGTCAGGACGCAGGCGTCGTTTCCGGCGCAGAAGTCGATGCACACCGTATCCCGGCCGGAGGCCCCCACCGTCTGGACGTCCCGGTCCAGGCGCTGTATGTACTTCACCGGCATGGAGGACACCTGCTCCAGCACGTTGGCGGCGGCGGAGACACCGTCGGAGAAGGCGATAATGCCCACGCCGTGCTCCGCCACACCAATCTGATAGCTCATCCCGATGCAGCCAATGCTGGGGATACCGGGAAAGCGCCGCTCCAGGGCCTGAACGTGGTCTTCAAACTGATCTGCGTTGGATAGCAGCATGATAAACTGAGGGCTGTAGAGACCCTGAAGTGCTTCCTCCAGGTTTCCACGTGGGCTCATTCCATAAAATTGTTTCACGCCGTTGTCTCCCCTCTATGATAAATATAGCGGGATAATTATATTCGAAAGCGCCGGTAATGTCAATCATTGGGAAGGACCGCTGCACGTTTGTCTCATCAATTCAGGAAAGTAAGGCAAGGGCTCTGCCCTTGCCTTGTTTCGATCCCGTTTTATCCCCTTACAGGGGTAGAGGCTCTGCCCTACAGGACATACCGGCCGGCCTTCGCGAAAGAGGCCCTTTGGCCGCTGCGCGGCCTGGACGCGGGATATCCTTGGGACATAAAACAAAAACCGCTTGAAAAGTTTGAAAATCAAACAAATCAAGCGATTTTTGTCTCTCGTTGACAAAAAAGATGCACCGTCAAAGCCCCAATGTCAATAACCTAAGCCCATGGAGGGATATCTGAATAAAAATATGAATGGAATGTTCAAAAACACTTGACAAAAGGAAAAAACTGTAGGTGCTTTTTCGCTTCGGCGAAAAAGCACCCTTGTAATTGAAAGGTGTTGCGCCTCATCAATTACAAGGGGGTTCTCCTATGTCAAGCAAAGCAATCTG
>JAAWEX010000180.1 GCA_022794495.1 Lawsonibacter sp.
CTGTCAGCGGCATAGGCCGCTACGAGGAAATGGGCCTCTCCCCCCAGCTGATGCGGGCCATCGAGAAGAAGGGCTATGTGCAGGCCACCCCCATCCAGACCGGGGCCATCCCCTATTTTATGGACTGGAAGGACGTGATTGCCAAGGCCCCCACCGGGACCGGCAAGACCTTTGCCTTCGGCATCCCCATGGTGGAGCACACCGACCCGGCCTCCACCCACGTCACCGGCCTGGTGCTGGCCCCCACACGGGAGCTGGCCATCCAGATTCAGGACGAGCTGCGGGACCTGTGCGCGTTTAAGGAGGGGGTGCGGGTGGTCTGCCTCTACGGCGGCCAGCCCATCGGCGGACAGATCAATCAGCTGAAGAAAAAGCCCCAGATCGTCGTCGCTACGCCGGGGCGGCTGATGGACCACATGAAGCGGCGCACCCTCCGGCTGGACAAGGTGGAGACGGTGGTATTGGACGAGGCCGACCGGATGCTGGACATGGGCTTCGTTCGGGACGTGACCCACATCCTGGACCAGGCCCCCAACCGGAAAAACCTGGGGATGTTCTCCGCTACCATCTCCCGGGAGGTGCTGGATATCTCCTGGGTCTACCAGCGGGAGCCGGTGGAGATCACCGTTCAGGCCGACCAGGAGAACCGGCCCGATATCGCCCAGTACCGCCTGGAGGCTGACCGGGGGGAGAAGGCGGACATCATGGCCCGGCTGCTGGAAATGGGAGACTACGAGCGGGTCATCGCCTTCTGCAACACCAAGAATATGACCGACCGGCTGGCCGGGCTGCTGGAGATGCGGGGCATCTCCTGCGAGGCCATCCACGGCGACATCACCCAGTCCCTCCGGGAGCGGACCCTGAAGAAGTTCCGGGAGGGGAAGATTCGGGTGCTGGCCGCCACCGACGTGGCCGCCCGGGGTCTGGATATCGACGACGTAGACGCCGTGTTTAACTACGACGTGCCCGACGAGAACGAGTACTACATCCACCGTATCGGCCGCACCGGCCGTGCCCGCCGACACGGGGTGGCCTTCTCCCTGGTGGCCACCATCACCGAGGGGCTGCGGCTGGACGACATTGTCAAATCCACCGGGAGCCAGATCCGGGCGGTGCACTTTAACGAAAAGGGCGACCTGGTGGCCGCCGTGGAACGCAAATGAGCAGAAAACCCGGACACTTCTGGCTGGATTTCTTCGCCTGCTTCCTCATCCCCGCCTATACCCTCCTCTTCGCGGGGAGCGTGCAGTGGTTCGGCACCAACTTCTCGGTGATCGCTGTCACCGGGCCGGACCACTACCGGGGCTTTGTTTACTGGGGTATCCTGGCGGGCGGCTACTTCTTTGTCATGCTCAGCAAGCTGGCCTTTTCCCTCCCGCGGCGGCGGGAGCGGTGGCTGGCCCGGCTGCTGGCGGTGTGCGCCGTGCTGTCCCTGGCCTACGCCCTGGCTATCCCCTATCTCCCGGCGTACTTTCCCAAATATGCCGCCCTCCACGTGCTCCTGGCCGCCGGGGCCTGTACGCTGCTGATGCTGGCCCTGCTGGTCATTCTCCTCTCCCTCCGCCGCCGGGACCGGATGCGCTGGACACGTCCGCTGAAATGCTGGGGACTGATCGTGGCCGGCTGTGCCGTGCTGTTCCTTATCCCAATGATGGTGTCCACCGCGCTGGAGGTGTTCTTTACCATCTCCGCCGCCCTGCTGGCCCGGCACGTCTGGCTGCTGGCCAAAAATTGAAAATACTGCTTGCATAAGTTGGTCTGGATGTGGTATAATCACCACAGCCAATCACAACAGCTCCGCCATGCGGCAAAAAAGCCCCCCAGAGAGCGCTACCTCTCTGGGGGGCCGCTTTGGGCTTACCGACCCTTTCGCTGCCCGTCAAGCCACTTGCAACGGAGTCGGGCTGGGACGGAGCCCAGCCCCTACATTAAATCTGCGAATAGGACACTCCTGCTTAACAGGCCTCCGCCGCCAGGCAGAAATTTTAATCCATTCTTTATCTTTTTCCTATGGAATTTTCAATCGGTTAGGCGTATCATGTAGAGCAGAAACAAAGCCCAACAACATTTATAGAAGGAGCGGATATCAATGGGAAACAAGAGATTATACCGGACAGAGGGCCCCTACAAAATGCTCGCCGGGGTGTGCGGCGGCATCGCGGAGTATTTTGACATCGACCCAACCCTGGTGCGGGTAGGCTGGGTCATCGCCTTTTTCTGCGGCACCTTCGGCTTCTGGGCCTATCTGATCTGCGCCCTCATCATGCCGAAAAAGAGCGACATCTACCCCGGCTTCTGAGGGCTTATGACGCAACTCCTGCAAAATCTCAGCCGGCAGGCCGCCTCGACGCCAGAGGCGGCCTGTTTTTTGCCCTCCAGCACTTACCACAGCCATTTCATTGTGGTAACCTCCACAAAATAGATGCTTTACACTTTGGCCTTTTATGCTATGATATACATATCCTAAGCAAAACGGCAGGCCCTTCCAGAGCATGAAGGGTTTCCGTCAAAATAGCGCAGACACATATAAATTGAGGAGGAATGCCACTATGAATCAGTACATTGAGCGAGTCCTGAACGACACCAAGGCCAAGAACGCCAACGAGCCCGAGTTCCTGCAGACTGTGGAAGAGGTCCTCACCTCCCTGGAGCCTGTCATCAACGCCCACCCCGAGTATGAGAAGGCCGCCCTGCTGGAGCGGATGGTCGAGCCCGAGCGGGTCATCGAGTTCCGGGTGACTTGGGAGGACGACAACCACGAGTGGCATGTCAACCGCGGCTACCGCGTGCAGTATAACGCGGCCCTGGGCCCCTACAAGGGCGGCATCCGCTTTGACCCCTCCGTCAACCTGTCCATCATCAAGTTCCTGGGCTTCGAGCAGACCTTTAAGGACGCCATGACCGGCCTGCCCATCGGCGGCGCCAAGGGCGGCTCCGACTTCGACCCCCGGGGCCGCAGCGACGCCGAGGTCATGCGCTTCTGCCAGGCCTTCATCACCGAGCTGTACCGCCACATCGGCCAGGACATCGACTGCCCCGCCGGCGACCTGGGCTGCGGCGGCCGT
>JAAWEX010000181.1 GCA_022794495.1 Lawsonibacter sp.
GGACCGCTATAGCGGTCCTGAATTTTCGGGCATCCGGAGCAGGTATTTTGCACATAAAAGCCTCTGCGCCAAAGGCCCTGTTTGTCCATATTATATCACAAATTTTTTTCTTTGAATAGTCCCTGATTCAACTAGCCGATATTCCAAAATGTTTTAACCAATTCATTCATTTATTGTGCACAATTCAACGATTCTGTGGTAAAATAAGGAGCAGGCAGTAGAAGCATAGGAGGTTGCTGTTTTGGATCTGAAGCATTTGGAATATTTCAACACGGTGGCCCAGATGGGGTCCATCAACCGGGCAGCCCAAGCCCTGTTCATCTCTCAGCCCCACCTGGGCAAGATCATCCGGGACCTGGAGCAGAGCGCCGGTGTTCCGCTGTTCACCCGCTCCAACCACGGCGTCACCCTCACGCCGGACGGCCTGGAATTTCAGCGCAGGGCCCAGCGGGTGCTGACCGAGATGGCCGGCATGTTCAACCGTCCGGAGGCCAGCGTCCTCCAGGATGTCTCCCTGTCCGTGTCCATGACCAAGTACTCTCACATTATGGAGAGCTTTATTCAAACGGTGCTCCAGCACAAGGACCTCCCGGCCTACGCCCACCGGCTCCAGGAGGGCGACCCCATCGATGTGATGGAGGATGTATACAACCATCGGGCAGACGTGGGGGTGCTCCACTTCGCCCAGAGCCAGCGGGCCAACATCATGTCCCTGTTTCACCAGCACCAGCTGGAGTATCACTCCCTGGCCCGGATGACCCCCCATATCCTCATCTCTCAGCAGCACCCCCTCCTCCAGGCCGGAGCGCCGGTAACGCTGGAGGCCCTGTCGGGCTATGGCTTTGTCCGCTACGAGGGTCAGTTTGAGGACTTTACTTACGAGCTGTTCTCCCAGGGGGCTCACTTTAACCTGAGCACCAACTCCAAAATGGTATATATCGTCACCCGCGCCTCTCTGCTCCATCTGCTCTCCAAAACCGACTTCTACTCCATCGGCATCCGGGATTTTACCATGCAGCAGTCCTCCTATCAGGTGCTGTCCATCCCCATTGAGGACTGCAAGGGGATGCTGGAATTCGGCTATGTCCTGCCCATCGGCATCCGCCTGAATCAGATCACCCGGGAGTTTCTTGACGACCTGAAGCAGCGGCTGTCCCTAAAGGAGTGAGCGCTCCCCCGGCTGTACGCCGGGGGATTTTTTACGGCACTCCGCCTTATAAAGCGGCTGCCCTTTCCCCCATTGGCAGCGGCCAAAAAACCTCTTGTCAGAATCAGCCTGCCTTGCTATAATTGGGTAAATCTGTCGCCGCCGGTTTCAAGGGAAACGGCGGGAAGAAAGGGAAGAGCTTATGAAAACACACAAACGTATTTCGGCCGTCCTGCTGGCGGCGTCCATGGCGCTGTCCATGCTGACGCCTGTGCGGGCGGCCGAGAAAACCACAGCCGCCTCCGGCGAGCTGCAGGCCACTGTGCGCATCGACTACAGCCAGAGCATAGACGCGCTGCGCAGAAGAAACATCCAGGCGGAGCTGCTTCAGGGACAGACATCCCTGGGGTCTGTCAGCTTGACCACAGCCGCTGAGACCCGGCTGAGCGGCTGCAAGGTCCAGGTGTCCCTGCGGGACCGGCTGGGCGGCGAGCTCACCGGCACCGCCGACCCGGGAGCGCTGGACCTGAACGTAACAGGGCTGCCCCAGGGGGACTATGCCCTCCGGCTTACCGGCGAGGGCTACGCCCGCTGCGAGGTCCCCTTCACCATTCAAAGCTACAGCCACTACGTCGAGGTAGGCACCGGCGACGGCACCTTTGCCCTGGGTGACTTCGACGGAAACGGCAAGGTTGACGCCAAGGACCGGGACGCCCTGACCGCTGCTTTAGGCAGCGCCAGCCAGGACAATCTGGCCAAGTATGATCTGAACGGCGACCAGAAGATTGACATTATAGATCTGGCCTATGTCAACCACAACGTCAATACCGCATCTGTCTCCCCCACTGTGCTGGACACGGTGTGCGTCGGCGTCCAGGTGGACGGAGTCAAGGCAGCGGAAGAGCTGACCGGCGCCGGCACCACAGTCACCAGCGGCAGTCTGGAAAGCCTGTTTCAGTCCGGAGGCGGCAGCGCCACATTTAAGAACAGCGCCGGACGGGGAAATGTGGTGATTCCCATTCCCCTGGCCAGTGAGGTGGAGGCGGAAAATCTCCAGCTTGCCACGCCGGAAGGCGTGAACGGCACCATCCTCGCAGGGACGGTAGAGGTGGAGTTCAACGGGGGCACCATCTCCCGGACCTTCTCCTCTGACAACGCCATACATGCCGGGATCCGGGCCGTCACCCCCGATTCCGAGCACAATGTCATCACCATCCCCTTGGGCAAGCGGGTGGCAGTAAAGAAGATCACCATCACTGTCACCAAGACGGCAGGCGGAGAATACGCTGCAATAGAGTCCATACGCTTCCTGAAGGACATCGCCCCCGAGGAACTGACAGAGCCCAACAGCCTGGTAAAAAACCTCTCCGCCGTTCCGGGGGACGGCCGGGTTTCGCTGAAATGGAATGAACTGCCCAACGTCTCCGGCTACCGGGTTGAGTACTGGGAGAAGGACAAAGAGAGCGCCCGCCGCCAGCTCAATGTGGATGTAACCCAGGCCCAGATCACCGGGCTGGACAACCTGAAAACCTATTGCTTCACCGTCACCCCCACCGACGGCGCCTGGCAGGGCCAGACCTGTGCCCCCGTCGAGGCCACCCCCCAGCCCGCCAAGGCCCCCTCCGCCCCCGATATGGTGAACGTCACCCCGCTGGACGGACAGCTGAGCGTGTCCTGGAAGAAGGGGGAAAACGCGGTGTGGTATGAGGTGTACTACACCGACCAGGCCAATGCCTCCTCCGCCGCCTACCGCCAGGCCGGCGGACGGGTAACCGCCACCAAGCTGACCATCCCCAATCTGGTCAACGGGACCACCTATTACATCTACGTTGTGGCCGGCAACGACGCCGGCCGGAGCGGCCCCTCCAGAATTTCCGAGGGCACCCCCAAGGCCACCGACTACAGCCGCCCGGC
>JAAWEX010000182.1 GCA_022794495.1 Lawsonibacter sp.
CCCGTTGTTCATGGTGATGGTCCAGATCCCCACGGCGGAGTTGTCCCGGCCCAGGAGATCTACAAAGCTTACCGCCATAGCCTCCGGGCAGTAGCCGTGGGGCACGGGGGCGGTGTAGGTGATATACCCCTCCGGATCGTCAGCGGGGCCGAACTGGGCGGTGACGCTCTCCACCTTATTCATAAAGGAATTGGCCGCGTTGGCGTCGCTGCCTGTATGGTGGACGAACAAGCACATGGGAAAACGGTACTCCCCGTCCAGCTCCGCCTCCTGATAGACCTTCGGGGCGGGGGTGTACGGATCGTTTCCCCAGCCCAGCAGGAGCTGGTAGCTGCCGTCCCGGTCGGTGTAGGTCACCGTGGCCGCGCCGCCGTCGTCATAGACGCCAGGCTGGGTGCAGCGCCATGCCGCCAGGGCCAGAACCAGGACAGCAAGAAAAATTAACAGAACACACACCGTCTGCCTGGACAGCCGTCTGGGCGGGTGGATTTCTTTCCGATTGTTCACACTTTTGGCACAGTGGGGACAGAAGGATATCTCCTCCGGCAGCCGCGCCCCGCAGCAGGGGCAATTTTTCCACTCCATCACAGTGCCTCCATCAAGTGCAGAACATTCTTATACCGCTTAGTCGGATTGATCTGGGTACACCGCTGGATGACCCGGCCCATCCGTCCTTCTGCCAGCTTTTTGGAGGGGTGCTCCCCGGTGAGCATTACGTTCATCAACACCCCCAGGGAGTAGATGTCCGTCCGGGCGTCGGACTGGCTCAGGTCGTACTGCTCCGGGGCGGCAAAGCCGGTGGTGCCCAGAACCTGAGTGTCGTTCTCCGCCTCGGGCTTGTGAAGGCGGGCGGCGTCAAAGTCGATGAGGATGGCGTCCTTTCCCCGTATGATGATATTTTCCGGCTTCACATCCCGGTGGACAGCAGCCATAGAATGGAGGACCCACAGGGCCTGACACAGCTGCCGGACGATCTGCTTGGTCTCTGCCAGGGAACACAGCGTCCCCTTGAGCAGAAAGTCCAGGGTGTCCCCCCTGATGTACTCCTCAATGACAATATTTTCTCCGCTCTGCTCCGCCGCCTCATAAATCAGGGGCAGGTAGGGACAGGAGCAGCCCAGCAGCTTTTGGTAGACCTCTCCATTGCCAGTAAACCGGCGGAGGATAAACTGCAGGCCGCGCCCCCGGTGACGGATCAGCTCCACGCTGCCCCGGGTGCTCTCCTTCAGCAGACGGAGCCTCTCAAATTCCAGATCCAGTTGTTCTGACAGCCATGCGTACGTGGTGGCCACCTCCAAAATTTCAGACCTTATGCAGCAAATATATTGTATCCGGCCGCAGAATGCGGTACAATGATAAATATATTATATAGTGTTTTCTGAAAAAGTAAAGGGATGGATCAATGATGCGGAAAAAATCCACCGACGATCTGAAGCAGGAGCTGATGGAGCAGGCCAGCCTGGATAGACCCGGCGCCAGGCCAAGGCGGCGGTGAAGAATCGGATTACAATTTATGGGAATCAAATTTTTGTCATAGCCGCAAATGGTTTTGCGGATGGCTGTAATACTGCCTTTGTTTCGATGATGCTCCACATCTGCATAATAGCCTTTGGCAGAGGGGAGGAGGATGGGAACACATTTCAGCCCTGGCCGTAATAGGCGCCGGGGCCGTGCTTGCGGAAGTAGTGCTTGTCCTGATAGCGCTGGGGGGCGGGGCCTGCGGAGGACCGGACCTGTCGGGTGAGGATAGCCATTTTTGCTACCTCTTCCAGCACCACCGCGTGGTACACCGCCTGAGCAGCGTCCTTCCCCCAGGTGAAGGGGCCGTGGCTGGCGCAGACCACAGCGGGGACGGCGGTGGGCTCGATGCACCGCTCTTCAAAGGTCTCCACGATAATTCTGCCGGTGTTCCTCTCATAGTCCTCCTCCAGCTCCCCCTGAGTCAGGTGGCGGGCGCAGGGGATAGAGCCGTAGAAGTAGTCGGCGTGGGTGGTGCCGAAGCAGGGGATGTCCTCCCCCGCCTGAGCCCAGGCCACGGCGTGGGGGCTGTGGGTGTGGACAATGCCGCCGACGCCTGGGAAGGCCTTGTACAGCTCCAGGTGGGTCTTAGTGTCGCTGGAGGGCTTCCACCTGCCCTCCACCACCTTACCGGTCTCCAGCTCCACCACCACCATGTCCTCCGCGGTCATGCCGTCGTACTCCACCCCAGAGGGCTTGATGACCATCAGGCCTTTGTCCCGGTCAATGCCGGACACATTGCCCCAGGTGAAGGTGACCAGGCCGTATTTGGGCAGGAGCAGATTGGCTTCAAGAACTTCTTGCTTGAGTTGTTCTAACATACAGGTTCCCCCTTTTTAGTGATTCCTCCCCCGGACGGGGGAGGAATCGTTCTGTTATTTCAGCTTCCAGGCCAGATCGGACAGGAACAGGTCATGCTCCAGGCTCTCCACAGTGGTGGTCCTGCCGATGTGGACAAATTCGATGTCCATCATGGTACACCAATCCTTCATCTGCTCGGCGGTGACGTCGTAGCTGAGGACGGTGTGGTGGGCGCCGCCGGCGGTGATCCAGCACTCCACCCCGGTGGTGAGGGAGGGCTCGGCCTGCCACATCACCCGGGCCACAGGCAGGTTGGGCATGGGCAGGATGGGCTTGACGCAGTGGATGTCCTGGCAGATCAGGCGCAGGCGCCCCCCCATATCAATGAGGGAGACCACGATGGCGTCCCCCTCCTTGCCCTCGAAGACCAGGCGGGCGGGGTCCTTCTCGTTCATGCCGATGCCCAGGTGGTGGGTCTCAATCCGGGGCTTCCCGGCGGCGCAGCAGGGACACACCTCCAGCATATGGGCCCCCAGGGAGTACTCTTTCTCCGGCTCCAGGTTATAGGTGTAGTCCTCCATAAACAAGGAGCAGCCGTTTCCGTTCTCACCCATGGCCTTCATAATGGCGGTCATGGCGGCCACCTTCCAGTCGCCCTCGCCGCCGTAGCCGTAGCCCTGGGCCATCAGGTGCTGGGAGGCCAGTCCGGGGAGCTGCTCCATG
>JAAWEX010000183.1 GCA_022794495.1 Lawsonibacter sp.
AAGACCAAGAAGTCCGAGCTCACCGAGGACGACCAGAAGAAGCTGGAGAAGGAGCTCCAGGAGCTGACCGACAAGCGGTGCAAGGACATTGACGATCTCACCGCCAAGAAGGAAAAGGAGCTTATGGCAGTTTGATTTTCCTGCCGCGATACGGCGGAATGAATGGAAAGTAGGGGGCGGCCTCTGTGCCGCCCCATTTCTCAGCGGACAAACACACAAAGGAGCGTCGGCCATGGTCCTCTTCCCGAAAAAAAACGAACCGGCACAGGCTGTGGACTTTTCCCGCCTGCCCAGGCATATCGCTATTATCATGGACGGCAATGGCCGCTGGGCGAAAAGGCGGGGGCTGCCCAGAACGGCGGGCCACGCCGCCGGGGCGGAGACCTTCCGCACCATCGCCACCTACTGCAAGGATATCGGGCTGGACTACCTCACCGTATACGCCTTCTCCTCTGAAAACTGGAAGCGGTCAGAGGAAGAGGTGGGGGCCATTATGGGGCTTTTGAAAAAATACCTGCTGGAGGCCATCGGGCAGATGGAGCGGGACCGGGTGAAGATGGAATTTTTCGGGGATTTGTCCCCCCTGACGCCGGAGCTGCGGGAGCTGTGTGAGCGCACCCGGGAGATTTCCCGGCACTACGAGGGCTGTCAGGTAAACATCTGCCTCAACTACGGCGGCCGGGATGAGATTGTCCGGGCGGCCCGGGCCTTTGCCTTGGACTGCGCCGGGGGAAAGGCCGACCCAAACCACCTGACGGCGGAGCGGTTCGGGAGCTATCTGTACTCCAAGGGGGTCCCCGATCCGGACCTGGTTATCCGCACCAGCGGAGAGCTGCGTCTGTCCAACTTCCTGCTGTGGCAGGCGGCCTACTCGGAGTTCTATATCACCGATGTGCTGTGGCCCGACTTCTCTAAGGAGGAGCTCCATCGGGCCATCATTTCCTATCAAAACCGGGATCGCCGGTTTGGAGGTGTATGATTTGGCAACAAGGATCATCGTAGGTCTGGCTCTGGGCCCGGCCTTTCTGGCGGCGCTGTTCTTTCTGCCACCTCTCCCGTTGGCGGTGCTGGTAGCCTGTATTGCGGGGATGGCCTCCTTCGAGCTGCTGCGGGCCACCAAGGTGGCCCACCACAACGGCATGTATATCTTTACAGCCATCGCCGCCGCTCTGATTCCCCTGGGACACGGGGTGGGGTACGGCAGCTGGACCGCCCGCGCGGTGGCCATCCTGCTGATGGCGGCTCTGTTCCTCCCCGCCCTGCGGCTGTACGGAACCGGAGGGGAGATTAAGTTTGAACACATTATGATCTGTCTCTTCGGCGGCGTCGGCATCCCCCTGTTTCTGTCCGCCCTGGTGCAGCTCAAACGCTTCGACGGGGGAGCGTTCTATGTTCTGCTTCCCGTCATTTGTGCCTTCACAACCGATATTGGGGCCTACTTTGCCGGCGTTTTCCTGGGAAAACACCGGGGGATCACCCAGGTCAGCCCCAATAAGTCCCTGGAGGGCTACATAGGGGGGATTGTCTCCGGCTGCCTGTGTACGCTGCTCTATGGCTGGCTGCTTCAGCGGTTCGGAGCGCTGCCGGTCAGACTGCCCGTCATGGCCTTCTATGGCCTGCTGGGCGGAGCGGTTACCGAGCTGGGCGATCTGGCCTTCTCCCTCATCAAGCGGCAGTATGGTGTGAAGGACTATGGCACGCTTCTCCCCGGCCACGGCGGTATGCTGGACCGCTTCGATTCCACCACCTTCGCCGCTCCCATGCTGCTGCTGTTGGTGGAAATCTTACCTGCCTTTTAAGGAGAAGAATCATGGGCAAAAAAGTGACAATTTTAGGCTCCACCGGCTCCATTGGGCGGCAGTCATTAGAGGTGATTGCCAGCTGCGGCATGGAGGCGGTGGCATTAGCGGCCAACTCCAACGCGAGGCTGATGGAGGAGCAGGCCCGGCGGTTCAAGCCGACCCTGGTGGCCCTGGCGGACGAGGCTGCCGCCAACCAGCTGAGGGTGGCCCTGGCAGACACCAACGTCCACGTCCTCAGCGGCCTGGACGGGGTGCTGGAGGCGGCCGCCATCTTCAGTGCCGACACATCCATCGCCGCCCTGGTGGGGATGGCAGGGCTGCGGCCCACGCTGGCTTCCATCCGGGAGGGCAAGCGGGTCTGCCTTGCCAACAAGGAGACCCTGGTGTGTGCCGGGCCCCTGGTGCTGGAGGAGGCGAAAGACTATGGGGCTGAAATCTACCCCGTGGATTCCGAGCACTCAGCCATCTTCCAGTGCCTGGAGGCCAACCGGGACCGGGGCGAGGTAAAGCGGCTGATTTTGACCTGTTCCGGCGGGCCCTTCTACGGAAGAAAGCGGGAGGAATTGGTTAACATAACAGTGGAAGACGCCTTGAAGCACCCCAACTGGTCCATGGGGGCCAAGATCACCGTGGACTCGGCCACCCTGATGAACAAGGGGCTGGAGGTCATCGAGGCCATGCACCTGTACGGGGTGCCAGCGGAAAAAATTTCTGTTGTCATCCACCGGGAGAGTATCATTCACTCCCTGGTGGAATACTGTGATAATGCTATTCTAGCCCAGCTGGGCGCGCCCGACATGCGCCTGCCCATCCAATATGCCCTCACCTACCCCAAACGGGTGCCCGGCCCTGCCACCCCCCTGGACCTGTGGAGCTGCGGGCCGCTCACCTTCGGCATGCCCGATTTAGAGGCCTTCCCCTGCCTGGCCCTGGCCCTGGAGGCCGCCGGGACCGGAGGCACCGCTGGCGCCATCCTCAACGGGGCCAACGAGGGGGCGGTGGGCCAGTTCCTGGCGGGGAAAATCGGCTTTTTGGATATCCCCGCCAAGGTGGAGACGGCCCTGGCCCGGATCAAGGCGGTGCAGAATCCCACCATGCAGGATATTCTGGACGCAGACGAGGCGGCAAGGGAGATTGTGAGATAAATTCATAGTGGGTAGGCGGCCATGGGCCGCCCCACCGGGGAAGACGTTGGGCGGGGTGCCCCGGCGAAC
>JAAWEX010000184.1 GCA_022794495.1 Lawsonibacter sp.
CCCCGGCGGGTGTTACCCGTTATCCTTGCCCTGCGGAGCCCGGACTTTCCTCACAGGCGGGCCTTTCGCCCCGCCCGCGCGGCTGTCCAGCTTACTGCAAGGAGTATCATACAGGAAATTCGGGCGGATGTCAAATAGAAGGGGAAATTTTTTCTTCCTTGGCTTGAGTATTAAGCGGGAATGTGATAGAATATCTTATTCATGATAGAATGTGCTTTTTGTGTCCATATCGGGATAAAAAAGAAATGTGAGGTAACTATGAAGATTTTAGTTTTGGCGGGCGGGCTGAGCCCGGAGCGAAATGTATCCCTGTCCTCGGGGGCCATGGTATGTGAGGCGCTGCGCAAGCGGGGCCACCAGGCGGCGCTGATGGACCTGTTCTACGGCCTGGACGGGGCGGCGTCGGGCAGGGGGCTGTATGTGGCTCCTATTCCGGATTCCTTTAAGCAGGTGGCCCGGGAGGCCCCGGACCTGGAGAAGGTGCGGGCCCGCCGGGGGGACGAGGACCCCTCGGTGATCGGACCGGGTGTCTTTGAGATGTGCCGGGAAGCGGACGTGGTCTTTCTGGCTCTCCACGGCGCCTGCGGAGAGGATGGCCGCATCCAGGCCGCGCTGGACCTTCTGGGGGTGCCCTATACCGGCTCGGGCAGCCTGGGTTCGGCTGTCGCCATGGATAAGGACCTGACCAAGCGGCTGGTAGCCGGAAAGGTCAACACCCCCAAGTGGGAAACGGTGACTGTTACAGAGGAGAACCTGGAGGAGCTGATGGGCCGGATCAAGCTTCCGGTGGTGGTAAAGCCTACCGACAGCGGCTCGTCCATCGGGGTCTATATTGCCAAAAACAGGGCCGAGCTGAAATCCGCCCTGGAAAACGCCGTAAAAGTGGGAGGCCGCACCATTATTGAGGAGTACGTCCAAGGCCGGGAGATTCAGGTGGCGGTGCTGGACGGCAAGGCCCTGCCCTCCATCGAGATTATCCCCAGAGAGGGCTTTTACGATTACGCCAACAAGTACCAGCCCGGCGCGACGCACGAGGTGTGTCCCGCCCGGATTCCCGACGCCTGGGAGAAGGCGGTGGGGGATGCGGCGCTGACCGTTTTTGAGACCATCGGCCTGGCTGTCTACGCCAGAGCGGATTTTATCGTCACCAGCGACGGAACCCCCTACTTTCTGGAGATTAACACCCTGCCTGGCATGACCCCCACCAGCCTGGTGCCTCAGGAGGCGGATGCCGTGGGGATTGACTACGGAAACCTCTGCGACACAATTATTCAGAGATCTTTGGAGGCCCGCAAGGAGGGACTGTAAATGGAGACCATCACACTCGGACAGCTGCTGAAGGCGGTAGACGGGACGCTGCTGGGCGGCTTTTGCGATCTGAACGCCCCCATCGGCCGGGTGGATACCGACAGCCGGTCCATCCACCTGGGCTCCCTGTTTGTCCCCTTGGCGGGGGCGCGGTTCGACGGTCACGCCTATTTGAATTCCGCCCTGGAGGCGGGAGCGGCCGGCTGCCTCACCGCCCAGGAGCGGGACAGCCTTTTGCCGGGGAAATTCTACGTTCGGGTGGCCAACACCCAGCGGGCCCTGCGGGACCTGGCGGCCTGGTACCGGGACCAATTCGCCATCCCCTTTATCGGGGTGACAGGCAGCGTGGGCAAGACCACGGCGAAAGACATGCTGGCCGCTGTTTTGGGGGTTAAATATAAGGTGCTGAAGACCGAGGGCAACCACAACAACACCGTGGGACTGCCTTTGACGCTGCTGGAGCTGAACCACAGCCACCAGATCGCCGTGCTGGAGATGGGCATGGACCGCCCCGGCGAAATCGACTACCTGGCCGGAGCGGTAAAGCCGGACATTGGGGTGATTACCAACATCGGCGACGCCCACATTGAACACCTGGGCAGCCGGGAGAACATCCTGAAGGCGAAGTGTGAGATGCTGCCCCACATCAAAGCGGGGGGGCTGGTGATCCTCAACGGGGATGACCCGCTGTTGGCCGGACTGAAGGGCAGCACCCCCGTCCCGGCGGTGTTCTGCGGCCAGGGAGAGGGGTGCGGCTGCCGGGCGCAGGTCACCGGCGGCGACGGCGTCAGCCACATCCACTGCCGCCTGACCACCCCCGGAATGGACCGGGAGGTGAAGATCCCCGCCCTGGGAGAGCATATGATTTACCCCGCCCTCATCGCCGCGGCGGTGGGGGAGCGGTTCGGCCTTACCCCAGAGGAGATCGAGGAGGGGATCGGCCAGTTTGTGCCCACCCGAATGCGGATGAATATCCTGCGGCGGGGGGGCGGCATTGTGGTGCTGGACGACACCTACAACGCAAATCCCCAGTCCATGCGGGCGGCCATCAGCGTGCTGGCCGACAGCCAGGGCAGCTATAAGACCGCCATTTTGGGCGACATGCTGGAGCTGGGCCCCTTCGCCCCCGCCCTCCACACCGGTGTGGGGGAGTACCTGGGCCAGGCCCACATCGACTGTCTGGTGGCGGTGGGACAGCTGGCGGAGCACATCGCCCGGGGCGCGCAGGACGCGGGGGTCCCCCAGGTGATCCACTGCACTGACCGGGAGCAGGCGAAGGCCGTCCTCTCCCAGGTGATCCGCCCGGACAGCACCGTTCTGGTAAAGGCCTCCCGGGGCATGAGGCTGGAGGAGATTACCGCCAAGCTGCTGGAGCTGACGGAGGAGGCGTAGTACTACAGCCGGTGCAGCTCCAGGCCAATGGTCAGCCCTGCCCAAAAAGCGGCTCGCTGGTTCAGAAAATGAAGAATAGAATAGCCGTCTTTAATTCGCTGTGTTGCGTCACCCATACCACGAGTTTTTAGCTCTTCTATAGCAACTTGAATCATTATTTCTGCCTCATGCCGCTCCTCTTGGTCGCGCAGAGAGTATGTATTAAGCTGATTGTCTAAAGCGTAGGTGTAAAGCGCTTCAAATAAGGATTCCATTTTTGGGTTCCTTTCTTTCACGGTTGTGATATTATACGGCCA
>JAAWEX010000185.1 GCA_022794495.1 Lawsonibacter sp.
GCCTCCATATGAAAAACGGTGGTGACCCGGACGGGACTCGAACCCGTGTTGCCGCCGTGAAAGGGCGGAGTCTTAACCGCTTGACCACCGGGCCGTTTTTATATGGAAACGGACGCTTGTCCGTTTTTTATATGGTAGCGGCACCTGGATTTGAACCGGGGACACTACGGGTATGAACCGTATGCTCTAGCCAACTGAGCTATGCCGCCATCTCTTCCCCTCTCGAACAGGGCAAGGGATAGTATAGCGGATTTCTCCCCGGTTGTCAACCGTTTTTTTAAAAATTTTCCTTTTTCTTTTTCCCCTCCGGGCGCGGGCCCAGAGGGGAAATTTTTAATCCCGAAAGTAGGGGGACACAAGGCTGTAGAGCTCATTCTGCCCTTCCCACCCTGTACCCATACAGTATCTATCCAGGTCTGTGAGCTTGATCTCATAGCCATCCTGGAACCGCAGATCGTAATTATAAGTGGGATAGGTGCGGTTAGAGCCGCGTCCGGCTCTATAATCTTTGCGATAGTATTCCGCTTCTTCCAAATCCTCGAAGGGGTGCCAGCTAGTCTGGATACCCAGAACGTAAGTAGCTACGCCGGTGGTGGTGGCCTCGGTCCGGCTGAGGCAGGAGAGCAGCACCGGCCCGAAAAAGAGCGCCAGCGCGGCAATAAAAAGAAGCGGCCACCATTTCAGCTTCGATAGGAAGCCGCGGAAATCAATCTTGTTTTGGAGCCAGTCCCCCACCCCCAAAAACAGATTGTTGAACAAAATAATCAAAGCGCCAAACTCCAACCAGTACATCAGGAAAGCCACAATCACGCTGGAGAAACCATAGCGCAGGTAGAGGGTATCAGGTCCTACCAAATACCAGCGGTGAAGCCAGTACTCATAGACGTAAACATACAGGTACAGGGAAAGGGCGAAGCCTAAAAGGGACGCAAGAAATATTTCCCGTTTCTGCGTTGACTGCTTTTGTGTTGTCAGCTCCTGTGTTGTCTGCCCCTGCTCTTCCTGTTTCAGCCATTCCTGCTGGCTGGAGGGGAGATGGCTGTACGTAGGCCCTTTCTTTTTCTTGCACCACCAGGCCTGTTTTTTGTCCGCCTTGACACTGGACTGTGCGGCCAGCGCGCTGGCCCGCGCCCTCCTCTCCCGGAGCTTTTTCCGCTCCAGGGAGGAGGGCGGTTTTTTTCTGGCCACGGCGGCTTATTTAAAGTATTCCGCGCCGCTCTCGAAGAGGAACTGGTGCTTATTGCCGGGGATGTTAACGGCCACGCAGGGCCCTCTCCGCTCGGTGTGGGACATCTTGCCGAAGACCCGGCCGTCGGGGGAGAAGATGCCCTCGATGGCCTCTGCAGAGCCGTTGGGGTTGGCAGCGATATCCATAGAGGGCCGGCCCTCCAGGTCCACATACTGGGTGGCCACCTGGCCGTGGGCGATCAGGCCGGCGATCACATCAGGCGGGGCCACAAACCGGCCCTCGCCGTGGGAAATGGGAATGGTGTGCAGGTCGCCCACATTACATTTGAGCATCCAGGGGGAGTTGACGCTGGCCACCCGGGTGGTGCAGTAGCCTGACTGATGGCGGCCGATAAGGTTATAGGTCAAAGTGGGGCAGCTCTTATCCATGGGTCTGATCTCGCCGTAGGGTACCAGCCCCAGCTTCACCAGAGCCTGGAAGCCGTTGCAGATGCCCAGCATCAGGCCGTCCCGGTTCTTTAAAAGATCCATAATGGCGTCGCTGATGGCCGGGTTGCGCATGAAGGAGCAGATGAACTTGGCGGAGCCCTCGGGCTCGTCGCCGCCGGAGAAGCCGCCGGGGAAGATTACCATCTGGGCCCCCCGGATGGCCTGCTCCAGGGCCTGGGCGGACTGGGCCAGGAAGTCGGTGGTCAGGTTGCGCACCACCACAATCTCCGGGTCGATGCCCGCTCTGGCGCAGGCCTGGGCGGTGTCATACTCGCAGTTGGTGCCGGGGAAGGCGGGGATCACCGCCTTGGGATGGGCGGTTTTGTGCTTGCAGATGGCCGGGGAGCGGCCCTCCCAGGAGATGGCCTGAATCTCCTCAGAGCTGCCCGCCTTGGTGGGGTAGACCTCCTCCAGCACGCCCTCGTTGAGCTTGAGCAGCTCGTCAATGGGGGCGGAGTCGCCGCCAAGTGTGATAACAGGCTCGGCGGTGGTGACGCCCAGTTTCCATGCGATCTCGATATCGACATCCTCGGTCAGCTCGGCGACGATGGCATTGGGACGGGGAATGTCCCATGTCATCTCATCCGTTTGGGCCTCGAAGCCGATCCGGTTGCCGAAGGACATCTTCATGACTGCCTCGTCCACACCCTGTTCCACCGCCCAGGCCGCTTTTACCTTCCCGGCCTTGCAGAGGGCGTGGAATTCCTCCCAGTCCTTGCCCGGGCAGTCGGTGGGCGCGTCGAAGCAATAGACTGGGTGCCCCGCCTCTTTAAACTCGGGAGTGATGACCTCCCCGGCCTTGATGGGGGCGATGGCAAAGGAGATCAGCGTGGGCGGCACGTCCAGGTCCAGGAAGGAGCCGGACATGGAGTCCTTCCCGCCGATGGCGGCCGCGCCGTACTGGAGCTGGGCATCCAGCGCACCTAGAAGGGCGGCAAATGGCTTGCCCCAGCGCTTGGGGTCGTTTTTCAGCTTTTCAAAGAACTCCTGCAAGGTGAGGTAGGCCTTCTTATAGTCCGCCCCCGCCGCCACCAGTTTGGCTAGGGAATTCTCCACCGCTTCAAAGGCGCCGGTATAGGGGTCAGCGGACAGGGCCTCCGGGTCGCAGCCCCAGGCCATAACGCTGGCCTGGTCAGTCTCCTGTCCCGGCAGCACGGGCAGCAGGGCGGCCATCACCTGGGCGGGGGTACGCTGGGTCTTGCCGCCGAAGGGCATCAGCACCGATCCGGCCCCCACCGAGCTGTCGAACCGCTCCACCAGCCCCCGCCGGGAGGCGCACTTCAGGCTGGAGGCGGTTTTCCGCAGATTAAC
>JAAWEX010000186.1 GCA_022794495.1 Lawsonibacter sp.
GTCAAGGACATCCTCGCCAAAGAGGACATCACGCTGGAAATCGTGGAGTTCACCGACTACCGCACCCCCAACGACTCCACCGAGGACGGCTCCATCGACGCCAACTACTTCCAGCACATCACCTACATGAACAACTATAACGAGGAAAACGGCACCCATCTGGTCAGCGTAGGGGCCATCCACTATGAGCCTTTCGGCCTCTACCCCAGCAAGGCCGCCACTCTGGCCGAGCTGTCCGACGGCGCCCTGATCGGCGTCCCCAACGACACCACCAACGAAGCCCGCGCCCTGCTGCTGCTGGAGCAGGCCGGCCTTATCACCCTGAAAGATGGCGTCGGCATCAACGCCACCAAGCTGGACATCGTGGACAACCCCAAGCATCTGGAGCTGGTAGAGCTGGAAGCCGCCCAGCTCACCTCCCGGCTGGCTGACCTGGACCTTGCCGTCATCAACGGCAACTATGCCATCGGCGCCGGACTGAGCATCACCCAGGCTCTTGCGGTGGAGGCCAGCGACGGCGCCGCCGCCGAGGCTTACTGCAACGTACTGTCGGTGAAGGAGGGCAGTGAGAACAACGAGGCCATTCAGGCCCTTCTGACCGCCCTCCAGTCCGATGAGGTAAAGACCTTTATCGAAGAGACATACAGCGGCGGCGTGGTCCCCCTCTTCTGATTTTCCCCCACTTGACAAAAGGGCCGTCCCCACACAGGGGCGGCCCTTTTTCTTTTCCCGCAAAAGTGCCGGTAATGATTGCTTTTTGTGGGAAAATGGGGTAAAATACCGTCATTGACCTTATTTTGATTGGCCGTCCCTTGCCGGAAAGGATATTTTATGGTCCATCCCTTCTCCCATTACCAGCAAAGCGCCGACCTCATCCGCTCCCGGATGGGGGACTTTACCCCCGATATCGCCCTGGTCCTTGGCTCCGGTCTGGGGTTCCTCGGTGATATGGTGGAGCAGCCCGTCGCCATCCCCTACGGCGACATCCCCCACTTCCCCCGCTCCACCGCCCCCGGCCACGCCGGCCGGCTGGTGCTGGGCACTCTGGCGGGTAAGCGGGTAGCCGTCATGCAGGGCCGGATGCACCACTACGAGGGCTACTCCTATGAGGCGGTGTCCTACGCCGTTCGGGTGCTGCGGCTGCTGGGGTGCGGCAGCCTGATTGTCACCAACGCCGCCGGCTGCGTCAACACCGCCTGGAAGGCCGGCGACCTGATGCTCATCACCGATCAGATCAAGATGTTCTCCGAATCCCCCCTCCGGGGGGAGAACCTGCCCCAGTTTGGGGTCCGTTTCCCCGACGCCTCCCACCTGTACACCCCCCGGCTTCAGGAGCTGGCCCGCCGGACGGCGGCGGAGCGGGGCATCCCCCTGCGGGAGGGGGTGTACTTCTACTGCTACGGCCCCCAGTACGAGACTCCGGCGGAGATTCGCGCCGCCCGCCTGCTGGGGGGCGACGCCGTGGGCATGTCCACCGCCCCCGAGGTGATTGTGGCCGGCCACTGCGGCATGGAGGTGCTGGGGCTCACCCTGCTGTCCAACATGGCCGCCGGCATCCTGGACCAGCCCCTGTCCGAGCAGGAGGTGCTGGACGCCGCCGGGACCGCCAGGGAGAAATTCTCCGGCCTGGTGAGGGCCTGCCTGAGAAAGATGTGATTTTGCAGGGGGCGGCCTCGGCACGCCGCTGAGACAGGGTTTCGCGCGACGGCGGGCCGAGTCGCCGCGCCTACACAAAATTTAGGAGGCCTCTATGTCAATTCTGTTTGAAAATGTCACCGCTGTGACCATGGACCCAGCCAATCCCCTTCTCAAGGACGCCTTTGTGGCGGTGGAGGGGACCAGGATCGCCACGGTGGGAGCCCAGCGCCCGGCCGGGGAGTTTGAACGGGCTGTTGACTGCGCCGGGAAGGTGATGATGCCCGGCCTGGTGAACGCCCATACCCACGTACCCATGACCCTCATGCGGGGCTACGGCGGGGGCTGCAACCTGCACACCTGGCTCAACGAGTACATCTTCCCCGCCGAGGCCAGGCTGGACGACAGGTGCGTGGCCGCCGGGGCGGCCCTGGGTCTGGCGGAGATGATCGCCTCGGGCACCACCTGCATCGCCGACATGTATATGAACACCGAGACTATCGCCCAGACGGTGCTGGAGTTGGGTATTTCCGCCAACCTGTCCTGCGGGGCGGTGTACTTCGGCGACCCGGCGGACTTCTCCCCCGAGACCTGCAATGACTGCGGCAACCACATCCGCCTCTATGAGAACTGGCATAACGCCGGGGACGGGCAGATCAAGGTGGACGCCTCCATCCACGCTGAGTACACCTCCTGCCCCCCGGCGTGGGAGTGGGTGGCCGACTTTGCCCAGAAGCATAATCTGCGGATGCATGTCCACGTGTCTGAGACCCATTCGGAGCACGAGAAATGCCTGAGCAAATATGGCAAGACCCCCGCCGAGCTGCTGGACCAGTACGGGGTGTGGGCCAACGGCGGCATTGCCGCCCACTGCGTCTATCTCTCCGGCGGAGACGCCCAGCTGCTGGCCCGGCGGGGCGTCACCGCCGTCCACAATCCGGTGTCCAACCTGAAGCTGATGTCCGGGGTGGCCCCCCTGTTCTTCCTGCGGGACTGCGGCATGAGCGTGGCCCTGGGCACCGACGGGGTGGCCTCCAACAACAGCCACAACATGTTTGAGGAGATGAAGGTGGCCGCTCTGATTCAGAATTACAGCTTTGGAGAGGACCACGGCCAGCTGTCTGCGGCGGATATTCTGGCCATGGCCACCGTCAACGGAGCGAAAGCCCTGGGCCGGGACGCCGGGGTGATTGCCCCAGGCAAAATCGCCGACCTGATTTTGGTGGACTTCACCGCCCCCAACCTCTTCCCATGCCACGATATCATGGAGAACCTGGTCTACTCCGCCGCCCCGTCCAACGTGGTGATGAATATGGCCCGGGGAAAAATCATATATGAAAATGGGACATTC
>JAAWEX010000212.1 GCA_022794495.1 Lawsonibacter sp.
GACCATGGGGAAGATCACCCCGTCGGGCCCGCACTCGATGACGGGCTTGACATGGGCCATCTGATGGTCGGGCACCCGCACCAGGGCGCAGCAGCCGCCTGCGTTGGTGGCGATGATGGCGTTTTTAATCATGGGCTGGGTCATGCCCGCATGCTCGTTGTCAATCCAGATGTAATCGTAGCCCAGCAGGCCGCACATCTCGTAGAAGTCGGCATCAGTGGTAGAGCAGTGGGTGCCAAAGCACAGCGCCCCCTTGGCCAGCTTGTCCCGTATTTTAAAAATGTTGTTCATTTTGGGCTCCTTTTTGTGATTTTAGGGGTTTAGGCAGAGAGTTTCTTTTTGATTCCTATTATAGCAATGCGCTGTGAGATTTCAATACCGATTTCATAATTTCAAGAAATTTGTACTAAATTTCATAAATTTTGAAATTCTCCTTGAAAATGGTCCAGCCCCATGGTATCCTGTTGGTGCAGTGAAAGCGGCGGAAAGGAGGGAGCAGAGGTGATAAACCAGAAGGAAATTGCAAAGCGGGCGGGCGTTTCCCGGGCCACCGTCTCCCGGGCTTTTACCCAGAGCGCCAACATCTCCCCCAAAACCTTGGCGAAAATTCAGGACGCCATGGTCAGCCTGGGGCTGGAGCCGATTGTCTGGCTGGCCAACGGGGAGCGGAGCCGGGTCCGGTACGTCCTGGTCATCGCCGGAGACATTTCAAACCACTTTTACTCCCAGATTATACGCGGGGTGTGCGACCAGCTGTCCAGCCTGGGGATCATGACAGTGGTATGCAACAGCGGCTACAATTCCCAGATTGAAGAGGAGCAGATTGAGTTTGCCAACGCAAATCATTACCTGGGTATCATCATGGTAACCGCAATCGAACGGCCCACCCTGTCTGACGTCCTGATGAAAAGCAAGGTGCCCATCGTTTTTGTGAACCGGTATATCCACTCGGTGGACACCGACGTGGTCTGTATTGACAACTACATGGGCGGGTATATGGCGGCCACCTACCTGACGGGAAACGGCCACAGGCGGGTGGGATATGTGGCCACCTACAAGGGGTCCACCCCCCAGGAGGACCGGATCAAGGGCTTTGCCGCCGCCCTCCAGGATATGCGGATCACCCTGGAGCGGTTTAAGGTTTTTTATGGAAAATCCAGTGTGCTGCGGGGGAAGCAGACAGGGGAGGAGTTTGCCGCCCAGGGAATGCCCTACACGGCCCTCTTCGTGGCGGATGCGCTGGTGGCTGTGGGGATTGCCAACTCCCTGCGGGACAAGGGCTTTCGCATTCCGGAGGACGTGAGTATCCTTTGCTTTGACGACAGCCCCTATATTGACGAGTCCGGCCTGGACCTGAGCACCATCCAGTACGACCCCTACGCCATGGGGCAGACCACGGCCAACACACTGATCCAGCGGATGAACGCCCCGAACAACGATGTACACCACATCTATCTGGTACCCAAGCTGGTGGAGCGCAAGAGCGTGCGTAAGCTGGCCGGGGAGTGAAAGGCAAAAAAATTCGGAGCAAAGTTTTCTCTGCTCCGGATTTATCAGCTGTTATTTAATCATGGAAGCGACTTCGGCGGCGAAATCGTCTTCCTTCTTCTCGATGCCCTCGCCGGTGGCGAAGCGGGTGAAAGCCTTTACGGTAATGGTGCCGCCCAACTCCTTGGCCACGGCCTCCACATGCTTCTCCACGGAGATTTTATTCTCCTTTACGAAGGCCTGCTGGAGCAGGCAGTTTTCCTCGTAGTACTTGCCCAGCTTACCCATGACGATGCCTTCCTTAACCTTGTCGGGTTTGGCGGCCATCTTGGGGTCGTTGGCCATAATGGCCAGCTGGATTTCCTTCTCCTTATCCAGCACCTCCTGGCTCACGTTGGACTTGTCCAGGTAGGTGGGAGTCATGGCGCAGATCTGCATGGCCACATCCCTGCCCAGGGGGACCACCTTGTCGGCCTCAATGCCCTCAACAGCCAGGTTGACCAACACGCCTACCTTGCCGCCCATGTGGATATAGGGCACGCTGACGCCCTCGGCATAGCGGACAAAGCGGCGGATCTGGATGTTCTCGCCAATGGCCAGCACCTTGTCAGCGGTGACGTCGGCGATGGTGCGGTCGGTGCCGGGGTACTTGCAGTTCTTCAGGGCCTCCACGTCGGCGGGGTCGTCGGTGGCCACCACAGTGGCCACATCCTTGACAAAGCCCTGGAAGACCTCGTTCTTGGCCACGAAATCGGTCTGGGAGTTGACCTCGATAATCACGCCCACGCCGTTGTCGGCGGAGATGGCGAAAGACACGCCCTCAGCGGCCACCTTGCCGGCCTTTTTGGTCTGAGCGGCAAGGCCCTTCTCACGCAGCCACTCAATGGCCTTGTCGAAGTCGCCGTCGGCCTCCACCAGGGCCTTTTTGCAGTCCATCATGCCTACGCCGGTCATCTCGCGCAGCTTCTGTACGTCTTTTGCAGGAATTGCCATAATTATAATACCTCCAAATCGTTGTTGTAAAAGACAGCGCCCGCCCGCCTGGGCGGGCGCTGAAAAGCTTTTCATTACTCTGCGGCGGCGGGAGCGGCCTCCTCAGCGGGGGCGGCGTCCTGGCCCTGTCTGCCCTCCTGGATGGCGTTGGCCATGACGGAGGAGATCAGCTTGATGGCGCGGATGGCATCGTCGTTGCCGGGGATGACGTAGTCGATCTCGTCGGGGTCGCAGTTGGTGTCCACAATGGCCACGATGGGGATGTGGAGCTTGCGGGCCTCGTTGATGGCGTTGCGCTCCTTGCGGGGGTCCACAACGAACAGGGCGCCGGGGAGCTTCTTCATCTCGGTCACGCCGCCCAGGTACTTCTCCAGCTTGGCGATCTCGCCCATGTGCTTGATGACTTCCTTCTTG
>JAAWEX010000187.1 GCA_022794495.1 Lawsonibacter sp.
GATACAGACCGGCGGTCTGTATTATTCTAGCACGGTCTCCCCCTGCTGTCAACTCAAACTTGCTACAAACTGCCTCGCGACTCTGGGCGTCCGTCCGGCGTGGCGGATCTCCCAGGTCATGGCCTGGGCGTGGAGCTGGTCGGCGGGCATGTCCACGCCTGCCTGGGCGGCCAGGTGGTCCACCAGGGCCAGATAGCCCGCCTTGTTCATGGTCAGGTAGGGGATGCGCAGGCCGAAGCGCTCGGCCAGGGCGGTTTTTTCCGAGATGGTCTCGAAGGTGTCCACCTCCTCCCCCGCCCGCTCGGTGAAGGTCTGGCGCACCAGGTGCCGGCGGTTGGAGGTGGCGTAGATGGCCACATTGACGGGCCGCTTTTCCAGGGTGCCCTCCAGAATGGTCTTCAGGGCGGAATAGGTCTTGTCGTCCTGGTCGAAGGCCAGGTCGTCGATGAACAGGATGAACTTCTGACGCCGGCCGGCCAGGGAGCGGATGAGCGCGGGGATGCCGGTGAGGTTTTCCTTTTCCACCTCGATAAGGCGCAGGTCCTCCATGCCGGGCAGATACAGCATGGACTTCACCGTGGCCGATTTGCCGGTGCCCCCATCGCCAAAGAGGAGGACGTTGTTGGCCTGCCGCCCGGCCAGCATCAGCCGGGTGTTCTGCTCCACCTGGCCCCGCTGGTGCTCGTAGCCCAGCAGGTCCTCGGGCTTGGGGCAGTCGGGGTCGGCCACCGGCACCAGCATGCCGTCCTCCCACAGGAAGGCCCGGTATTTGGCGAACTCCCCCGCCCCGTGGTCTTTGTAGAACTGGGTCAGGCTGTCAAAGTCGAAGGGGGCCGCCGCCCGCCACCGGGGAAGGCCGGCCAGCACCGGGGCAAACTCGCTGCCCAGCAGGGGCTTCATGGCGTCGATGAAGCGGTCGCAGTCGGTCTGGGCCAGCAGGACCAGTGTCTCGACGTCCCGCCGGGCGGCATTCTCCAGGGCGGGGTCGGATTTGCCCTGGTCAATGAGCCGGGAGTAGGGGGTCTCGTTGTACCGCAGATAGTCCCACAGCCAGTCGCCCAGGCCCTCGCAGCCGTCCGAGCGCAGGAGGTGGAACCGGGAGACATAGTGCTCCAGGGCCTCCTCCCCGTTTTTCTGGTACAGGGCGTCCAGCATCATCCAAATGCCGCCAAGGACGGTGGTGTTGGTTACCTCCCGGTAGGCGGATATGCCCCGCAGGGCGGCGCGTAACGCGTTTAATTCCATGATAATTTCTCCTAATCGCGGTTTTTTTCATTTTACCGGGTAAAAGCGGCCTTGTCAACATTAAAAAGACATGATACAATGGAGAAACTTTGTAGGGACGGCCTGAGGCCGACCAAGGTTGGATGCTCCAATTAGGGGTGTAGGGGGCGACGACCCGGCGCCCCGTTATCACAATTTGCCAATTTACGGCGCGCCGAGGTCGTCGCGCCCTACATGATATGAGGGATATGCAATGACCATCGGAGGAATTACAATCGAAACGCCCCTGGCCTTGGGCCCCATGGCTGGGGTGACGGACATGGCCTTCCGCACCATCTGCCGGGAGCAGGGGGCGGGGCTGACCTGCACCGAGATGGTCAGCGCCAAGGCCCTGTGCTATCAGGACAAAAAGTCTATTCCCCTGCTCCAGATGGGGGAGAACGAGAGCCCCGCCGCCGCACAGATTTTCGGCAGCGACCCTAAGTGCATGGAGGAGGGAGCGGCCATCGCCCGAGAGGTGTCCGGAGCGGATTTTATCGACATCAACATGGGCTGTCCCGTGCCCAAGGTGGCCAACTCCGGGGACGGCTCCGGGCTGATGCGCAATCCCGACCTGGCGGTGAGGGTGGCTGAGGCGGTGATCCGGGGGGCCAAGTGCCCGGTGACGGTAAAATTCCGCCTGGGCTGGGACAGGGGGTCTATCAACTGCGTGGAGTTCGCCAAGGCTATGGAGGAGGCCGGCGCGGCGGCGGTGGCCGTCCACGGCCGGACCAAGGTGCAGATGTACGCCGGCGCCGCCAACTGGGACTGGATTCGGGAGGTCAAAATGGCGGTGAGCATTCCCGTCATCGCCAACGGGGACGTGTTCAAGGGGGAGGACGCCCCCCGTATCCTGAAATACACCGGGGCGGACATGGCTATGATCGGCCGGGGGGTGTTTGGCAACCCCTGGCTCTTCGCCCAGTGCCGGGCCGCCCTGGAGGGCCGGCCCATCCCGGAGCTGCCGCCGCTGGCGGAGCGGTGTGACACCGCTGTCCGGCAGTTTGAGATGGCCGCGAAAAACAAGGGGGAGAAGATCGCCTGCCTGGAGGCCCGGAAGCAATACGCTTGGTATCTGAAGGGCGTTCCCCACGCGGGGTACTATAAGGAGCAGATTGTGAAGATCACCACCCTGGAGGACGTCTACCGGGTGACAAAGGGGATCAAACGGGATTTGTGCTGAAAATTTCCGTCCCGCCGCAGCGGAAAAGGCCCCTTTGGCGAAGGAGCCTTACCCTGCGGGGGACGAAAAAAGGAGGTGAACCGCCGTGACCGACCGGGAGCTGGTGGAGCGGGCGAAACAGGGAGACCAGAGCGCCTTTGAGCAGCTGGTGCTGGACAATCAGAATAAGATATACGCCCTGGCTCTGCGTCTGGTGGACGACCGGGAGGAGGCGGCAGACCTGGCCCAGGAGGCCTTTGTGAAGGCCTGGCAGGGACTATCCTCCTTCCAGGGGGAGAGCAGCTTTTCTACCTGGGTGTACCGGCTGACCACCAACGTGTGCATCGACCACCTGCGGAAGAAGAAGCGCCGGGAGGGGGTGGAGCCCGCTGTCTCCCTGGACGACGAGAACAGCGGCTGGGCCGAGCCCGCCG
>JAAWEX010000188.1 GCA_022794495.1 Lawsonibacter sp.
GGGGCGCTCAGCTCCAGCTCCCGCTCCAGCAGCGCCAGTCCCTCTGCCATCTGTCTGACCGCCCGAACCTGGCCCCGCAGCTCCTTTGCCGCCAGGTATCCCAGCCAGGCCCCTCCCGCCGCCACCAGGGCGGCGCCAATCAAACGGATCATCCTCTCAGCTCCTCTATCTGATAGCTCCGCTCCGCCCCTCTCCGGCAAATGCGGACCAAAAATCGAAACAGCCCCTCCTCCAGCAGAGGGCGGTACAGGGGCCGGCGCTCCAGATCCGCCCGGCTCTCCCCGTGGGCGGTGGCCAGCAGGGTGACTCCACACCCCGCCGCCGCTGTCAGCGCCCGGACGTCCTCCGGGGCGGTGATCTCGTCCACCGCCAGCACCTGGGGATTCATGGCCCGGAGGAGCAACATCAGCCCCTGGGCCTTGGGACAGCCCTCCGCCACATCGGTGCGCCGGCCCACCTCCAGCTGAGGCAGGCCGTTATACATGGCGGCCACCTCGCCCCGCTCATCGGCCAGGGACACCCGGAGGGGAGCGCATCCCTCCCCCTCGGACACCGATCGGATCAGGTCCCGCAGCAGGGTTGTTTTCCCCAGGCCGGGCGGAGCCAGGATTAAGGCATCTGTCAGCCGCCCTCCCGGACACAGCCCGTCCAAAACCGGGGCGGCCGCCCCCTTCACCTGCCTGGCGATGCGCAGGTTGGCGGAGGAGATATCCCGGAAGCCGTGGATTTCCCCGCCCCGCATCACAGCGGCGCCGCACAGGCCGATCCGGTGCCCACCCTGGGCGGTGAGATACCCCCGGCATATCTGATCCAGCACCGTGTGAAGCGAGGCCCGGCTGGCGATCTCCACCAGCTGTCCCAGCTCCTCCCCCCGCACCGGGACACCGCTCAGGGGGCGCTCCTCCCCGCCGATGACCACCGTCATGGGCCAGCCGGCCCGCAGCCGGAACTCCTCCGCCCGGCACTTGTCCTCCTCCGGCAGAGAGAGGGCCTCCTCCCGCAGCCGGAGTGGCAGCACCTGTGCCGCCTGGGCACAGCTTTCCGCCGCTGTCATTGGTGCCATACACTCACCCGCCTTTGCCCTATCCTATGCGGACAAGCTGAGAGGTATGACAAAAGAAAACCAGAGGGCTTACGCCCTCTGGGTAAAAAATATCAGCCCCGCGAGTATTGTCAGGGGCTGATACAGCAGCCAAACTTTTTCCTATCGTTCCCACAGCATGAAATACTCCGGCTCTCCGGTACTCTCATCCACCGGCTCCTCCTGCACGGTAAAGCCCTCCCGCTGGTAAAAGCGAACTGCCCCCGCATTTTTCTGATAGACCCGCAATGTCAGCCTGCTTCTGCCGGACTTTATGTGGTCCAGCAGCTTCTTTCCAATTCCGCCGGCTCTCGCCCCGCTTTTGACGAAAAGTCCCGCAATATAACCGGCATCCAGCCCGATAAAGCCCTGTACCCCGGCCTTGCCTTCAAAAACATACAGCTCCGCCTGGGCCAGCAGCCCTTTCACTTCTTCAAAATGGTCTCTCCAATATCTCTCCGGCACAAAGCTGTGGGCCTCTATGTTCGTCTCCAGCCAAATATCCGCCGCTGCGTCAACCTCAGCCGGTCTCATTTTCCGTACCAAATCAGACTCATCCTCTCAAAAATTGCCGGATGACTTTAGATTTTTTTGTCTTCTCTCTCTGAGATCATCGCTTCCAGCTTTTTGGCAATCTCCTCCACCACCAAATAGCAGGGATCGTCATATTGATATACTTCTAACTTTTGCAGCTCGGAACAGATCAGCGTCCCGAACCGATTCCGGACAAAATTGGTCAACTCACACACCATTTCATAGCCTGGCTGATTTTCACGGTCTATTTGCCCATCCTGCGTCGTCCCAAGGCCAATCATCCCCACCGCCACGGTAAACGCACCGCAGCAGGATTGCTCAGCCTGCATCCCAATGCCCATAAGCGAAAACATTTTTCGGGTCTCCTCTCCCAGGCCCAGGTGGTAGTATTCATTGCACGCCCGGAACATCGACTCCGCACAGCTCAGGTCCGTTCCAATATGATATTTGTTTACCAGCTCATACAGCTTCATAATAATCCCCTTTCATTCAGCCTGCGGCAGAATTTTACAATTTTGTATTATATCACCTTCCGTCATAAAAAACAACAGCCGCGCTCGGCGGCTGTTGTTTTCCATTAAACAGGCTTAGGCGCCTGACCACCAAAGGCCTCGATAGCCTGGGCAGTCTGTTCCCGCTTCTCCTCGATGGCTTCCTTCAAAATCATGTCCTTCACCTTCATCAGCCGGATGGTGTTAGCGCGCTCATTTTCGTCCAGCTTCATGGTGATATACTTGATATTGGCCTGCATCTCGGGGATTTTCACATACTCCAGGGCGTTGACCCGGCGGCGGGTCTTTTCGATCTCCTCGGCCAGCAGCTGAGAGGTCTTTTCGACCTCAGCCAGGCGGAGCATATCGGACAGCACCCGGGACAGGGCGTCCACCGCGTCGTCCAGCTCGCCGCTGGTCTGGGCAAAGCCGTAGGGGTAGACCTCGCCGGGGTCCTGACTGCTGGTGCGGAACTGATACTGGGGCACATCCACCGACATAATGTTCTGGAAGGTCATGTCCAGCTCCACGCTCTGCTTGGGGTAGAGCAAAGACTGCTCCAGCATCTCCGGTGACATCAGGGCGGCGGCCACAGTAAAAGCGCCGTGGGCCTTCATCAGGCCCTCCTCCACCCGTTTGCGGAGGGCGCGGTTCTCCCGCACCACGTCCATGAACTGCTTCATCAGCTCATCCCGCTTGTCCTTCAGCAGCTTGTGTCCGCGGATGGAGGTACGCAGGCGG
>JAAWEX010000189.1 GCA_022794495.1 Lawsonibacter sp.
CCCTTGATCTGGGTGGTCTCCATCTCCATGTAGCCCCCCTCGTCCAGCTCGACGACGGTGGTGGGGTTCATGATGTTCTCGCCGGAGCCGTCCCCCTCGGCGTAGTGCTTTTCCACATAGCGCACCCGGGCGTTTTTCCCCACGTGGAAGGTGTGGATGCCCGAGTGCTCCGAGGCCTGCTCGCCGCAGTTATGGATGCCGCAGCCGGCGATGATGGTGACGTCGCTGTCCTCACCGATGAAGAAGTCGTTATACACCATGTCCTTCAGGCCGCTCATGCTCAGCACCACCGGGATGTGGACCGACTCGTTTTTCGTCCCCGGCTTGATGATGATGTCGATGCCGTCCTTGTCGGTCTTGGTGACGATGTCGATGTTGGCGGTGGTGTTCCGGCCCGCCTTCTGGCCGTTGGCCCGGATGTTGTAGGCCCCCTCGGGCACCTCGTGGAGCCCCGCCACCTGCTCTAATAAGCTCTTTTGGATTGCGTCCATGTTTACTCCTCCTTGGGGAATTAAACTGTAGGGCGGGACCACTGGGCCCGCCGTTGTGGTCAGTGAACGGCGCGCCGAGTCGTCGCGCCCTACGCACTGTTCTTGGCTACCGCACCTTGTCGGTCAGGGCGGAGCACACGCTGGGGGCGCCCCCCAGCAGGGTGGGCAGGATGTCCTTCCGTGGGCCGTCGTTGACCACCTGGCCGTCGGCCAGGACGATGATCCGGTCAGCAATATTGAGAATCCGCTCCTGGTGGGAGATGATGAGGATGGAGCCGTTGATCTTCTTGTGGAGCTGCTCAAAGACCTGGATCAGGTTGGTGAAGGACCACAGGTCGATGCCCGCCTCCGGCTCGTCGAAGACGGACAGGGCGGTCCCCCGGGCCATGATGGTGGCGATTTCGATGCGCTTGAGCTCGCCGCCGGACAGGGAGGCGTCCACCTCCCGGTCGATATAGTCCTTGGCGCACAGGCCCACCTCGGACAGGTAATTGCAGGCCTGGGAGACGCCGATATCCTTGCCGCTGGCCAGGGTAATCAGGTCCTTTACCGTCAGCCCCTTGAAGCGCACCGGCTGCTGGAAGGCGAAGCTGATCCCCTTCCGGGCCCGGTCAGTGATGGACAGACCGGTGATATCCTCGCCGTTAAACAGAATGCGCCCCTGGGTGGGAGTGAGGATGCCGGCGATTACCTTGGCCAGGGTGGATTTGCCGCCCCCGTTGGGGCCGGTGATGGCCACAAAGCGTTCGCTGATGGTCAGGTCGATATTGTGCAGGATGCCCTTGTTATCGCCGTCCTGCTCTACGTCATAGCTGATATGCTGCAATTCCAGCATGGGAAAACCCTCCCTGTTTCTGTTTGTTCGGCCTATTCTACCATAGGCCGCTCCATTTGTCCATAGTATTTTCCTATCTTTTTAATAGGAAAATGAAATTCTTACTTTTTTGGAATTATACCCCTTTTCCTCTTGCATTACAAGGAATTTTGTGATATAAGTATCTCCAGTGCAAATGCGTGGATCGGGAAAATAGCGGAATACGCTCGCCAGAGAGGGGCGGCCATCGGCTGGAAGCCGCCCCGGAGTCAGGTCCGCTTGGTTCGCCCGGGAGCGGCCCCTGAGAGGGGGACGGGTTCTCCGCCGTTACCGGAGGCTTGAGTGCGCGTGTTCGCGAATGCGGGTGGTACCGCGGAAGGGTTGCCTTTCGTCCCCAGAGATGGGGATGAGAGGCTTTTTGCTTATCTTGAGAAAGGAGCGCAGGCAATGGGCATGGGTTTTTTCTTTGGAGGCCTTGAGGTGCTGGTCGGGCTGGGATTTCTGGCGGTGTTTGGCATGATGATCTTTATGATTGTCAGGGGCGTCGGGGAGTGGAACAAAAACAACAGCTCCCCCCGGCTCACCGTGGAGGCCGAAGCGGTATCCCGGCGCACGCAGACCAGCACCAGCCAGACCCCCGTGGCCGGAGACGCCTCCGGCGTCCACGGGTTCCACACCCACTACGATACCCTCTACTATGTCACCTTCCAGGTGGAGAGCGGCGACCGGATGGAGTTCCGCCTCAGCGGCCGGGAGTACGGCATGATTGTGGAGGGGGACAGGGGCAGGCTCACCTTTCAGGGCACCCGCTACCTGAGCTTTGAGCGGACCGTCTGACAAATCACATCCAATGACAAAGGAGTTTTCAACATGAAGGAACAGTTAGCGAAAATCGAGCGCGAGGCGCTGGACGCCATCACCGGCGCGGCGGACCCCGCCGCCCTGGACGAGCTGCGGGTGAAATACCTGGGCAAAAAAGGGGAGCTCACCGCCGTCCTCAAGCAGATGGGCAGGCTCTCCCCCGAGGAGCGGCCCGCTATGGGCGCCCTGGCCAACGAGGTGCGGGCCGTTCTGGAGGAGACCATCGAGCTCACCGCCCGGAAGCTGGCCGCCGCCGCCCTGGAGGCCCGGCTGAGCGCCGAGGCCATCGACGTCACCGTCCCCGGCAAGGCCGTTAAGCAGGGGCACAAGCACCCCATGTATATCGCCCTGGACGAGATTAAGGATATCTTTGTGGGCATGGGCTTTACCGTGCTGGACGGCCCCGAGGTGGAGCTGGCCGAGCTGAACTTCGACCGGCTCAACGCCGAGGAGGGCCACCCCTCCCGGGACTGGAGCGACACCTTCTATTTCGACGAGGACAGCCGGGTCATGCTGAGAAGCCAGACCTCACCCATGCAGGTGCGGGCCATGGACGCCATGCCCCTGCCTATCCGCATCATCGCCCCCGGCCGGGTCTACCGCAAGGACGAGGTGGACGCCACCCACTCCCCCATGTTCCACCAGGTGGAGGGGA
>JAAWEX010000014.1 GCA_022794495.1 Lawsonibacter sp.
GGCGCCGGGGAGCTTCTTCATCTCGGTCACGCCGCCCAGGTACTTCTCCAGCTTGGCGATCTCGCCCATGTGCTTGATGACTTCCTTCTTGGGCAGCATATCGAAGGTGCCGTCCTCCTGCATCTTCTTCAGCTGGGCCAGGCGGTCCACACGGCCCCGCATGGTCTTGAAGTTGGTGAGCATGCCGCCCAGCCAGCGGGCATTTACCCAGTACATGCCCACGCGGCCGGCCTCCTCCTTGATGGCCTCCTGGGCCTGCTTCTTGGTGCCCACAAAGAGCAGGGTCTCGCCCTTCTCGCCCAGAGAACGGACGAAATTATAGGCCTCCTCCAGCTTCTTCACGGTCTTCTGAAGATCAATGATATAGATCCCGTTGCGCTCCGTGTAGATGTAGGTGGCCATTTTGGGGTTCCACCGGCGGGTCTGGTGGCCGAAGTGAACGCCGGCCTCCAGCAGCTGCTTCATAGATACGACTGCCATAGCTTTTCCTCCTGTTTTTCAGTTATTCTTCTGGGGGCATCATGTCCCCCGCCAACCCGGCTTTTGCCGGGCACCGGGCGGAGGATCCGCACTCCCACGCATAATGCCTTGGTAGTATATCACAGTTTTTCGGGGAACGCAAGTGTTTTTTTGCGAAATTCCCAGGAAATTCAGACAGGCCGCGGGCATAAAAATTCCCCGGCTTTGGGCCGGGGAATTAGGTCAATAGGTGAGCACGCGATGCAGCACCTGGGCCATGTCGATTCTGGTCAAGGGAGCGGTGGGCTCCAGCCGGCCGCCTCTGATGGGCAGGTAGCCCTGGCGGACGGCGGTGGCCATGTCCTTCCTGGCGAAGCTGGCGACATTGCCGCCGTCGCTGTAGCTGTCCAGCAGGTAGGTGGCATCGCCGGCGGCGCTCCAGCCCGCAGACCGCATGGCCCGCTGGACCATGCAGAGCGCCTCCTGGCGGGAAACATTGGCGTTGGGGGCGTAGCTGCCGTTGCCCACGCCGCTGACGATCCCCCTGGAGTACAGGGTGTTGATAGCCTGGGCGTAGCGGGCATTGGAGGGGACATCATTGAAGATCTGGGAGGAGCCGCTGGGGGTCATGCCGAAGGCGTTGTATACCATGACGGCGAAGTCGCCCCGGAGGATGGGCAGCTCCGGTCCGTACTCAGTGGAGGAGATACCTCTGGTGACGCCCAGGTCGTAGAGGAATTCCACGGCCGCCCGCTCCTGGTTGCTGTAGGGACCCATGTCGTTGAAATGGGTGGAGCTGTAAGTGGGGGAGACGGTGATCTGTACCTCGCCCTCAAAGGTGGAGCCGTTGGAGTTGGTGCCGGTGTAGGGCAGGACCAGCGTTCCGGTGTAGCCGGCCCGGGGAACAAAGGTGAGGTCAGAGATCAGGTTGCTGCCGCTGGCCCGGTAGGTGATGCTGGTGCTGGCCTGCCTCTCATAGCGGGTGGGGCTGGTGTAGCGGTAGTAGAGGTAGCCCGTGCTGGTGGGCGGCATAGAGCCGAACTGAATCGAGCTCAGGCTGCGGCTGCCCTGGCTGAAATCGCTGCTTCGGAAGTCAACCGGGGCGGTGCGGGTGGAGTAGCGGACGGTGACGTCGGCGCTGGGCCGCTCCACGGTGATTTCCACCGTGCCGTCGAACTCGTCGCCGTTGGTGGCCTTCGCCTCAAAGTCCAGAACAACCGTCCCGGTGAAGCCGCTGGCGGGGATGAAGGCCACCCGGTCCAGCTCACCGGCGCTGAGGGTGGTGCTGCTGGAGGTGATTCGGGTGCCCTTGCTGGTGCTGGAGCGGTAGTTGCGGTAGAGGTCGCCCTCGCTGCTGCGGGGCGGGTCGAAGCGGACGGTGCTGATGCTGCGGTCGGTCTCCCACTGGGACAGGTCGTCGAAGTCGTCCCGGTCGAAAACCGCGGCGGATTTGGAGTCGGTGGTGTACTGGATGGCGTCGGTATTGCTGCTGCTGGAGCCGCTGGAGCTGATGGTGATGACCCCGGTAAAGTCAACCCCGTTCCGGTCGTAGCCGGTGAAGGGGATGTCGATTGTGCCGGAGAAGCTGTTGGATGCCCGGAAGGACAGATTGCTGATGCGGTTTCCGCTGCCGTTGTAGTACCGCGTTCCGGTGGAGTCGATCCGACGGCTGTTGTAGTACAGGTCGCCGTCGGTGCGGCTGGGCAGACCGTCAAAGACGATGTAGTCCAGGGTGCGGCCGGTGAGCTCATTGCTCAGCCGGGTAAAGTCGTTGTTCCGGAAATCCACGGACCGGCCGGGGGCGCAGATGTAGGAGATGTCTCCGGAGCTCTGGCCGCCCCGGACGTTAACCTCCACATTGCCGGAGAACTGGACGCCCGAGACCGTCTGGCCCACAAAGGGGATGCGGATGATTCCCACATAGTCCGATGCGGGAACAAAGGCAAGCCGGTCGATGCGGGGAGTGCGGGTGCCGTACCAGTAGGTGGTGCTGGTGGAGGCGAGGCTGCCGGTATTGGTGCTGGAGCGGTAGTCGTAGTACATCACGCCCTGACTGGCGTTGGGCAGGGCGGTGAACTGGATGGAGCTGAGGGTCTGCCGGTCATCCAGGATGCTCTTGCAGTAGTCGTTGAAATCCACGTCGTCAAAGCGGGCCACGCCGCCCCGGGAGATCTCGTAGGACAGTCCGCCGATGCTGCTGGCAGAGTCCTTGCCCACGGTGATAATCACCTGTCCGGTGTAGCTCTTGCCGGAGGAGCCCTTGGCGAAGCCGGTGTAGTAGATGACCACGCTCCCCTCAAAGCCGGGGGCGGGGACAAACCAGATGTCGTCCAGATCCTTGGTGCTGTAGTGGGAATTGAGGGTGACTCTGCTGCCATAGTTGCCCTCGCTCACGTAGTTGGTGTACAGGGTGCCCTGGCGCTCGTTGGGCAGGGAGAAGGTGACATAGTTCAGGTTGGAGCCCAGCCGGTTCCGGCAGATCTGGTCGAACTCGATGCCGTTGAATTTCACCGGGGTGTTGTACTTGGTGGTCTGGGTGATGGCGTCGGCGTCGCTGCCGGTGCCGTCGCCCCCGCGGGTGATATTGACCCGGATGCGGCAGGAGTACTGGCTGTTGTCGGTGACGGCGCTGTAGGTGATGAACACCTCGCCGCCGTTGAAGCTGGGCTTGGGAACAAAGGTGATGTTTCGCGGGTCAAGCTGGCCGGCCTTGGGGTTGATGTAGTAGTTCTCGATCTGGGCCACGCCCCGGCCGGGCTCGGCCTCGGAGGAGTAGTTGTAATACAGCGTGCCGTGGGCGGTACTGTCCACCATCAGGTTGGTAATATACTTCACGCTGCCGCCCACCTGGCTGGTAAAGTCGCTGTACAGCTTGGTGAAGGGCAGGATGTCGTTGGTGGTCAGGTTAATAGAGCCATTTAAGGGAAGCTCGGTGGAGGAATCGGGCGTTACCTCAACCTTAAAGGTGGTGATATACTTTCCGCCCTCCGCCCTGGCCTCAATGACGGCGGTGCCCACCCGCAGGCCCTTCAGCTCTCTGCCGGTGACCGACGCGGTGTAGTTGTCCCGGGAGGTGAAGGTGATGCTGTCGGGATTGATTTTGCCGAAGTATCGGATGGTGACGTTGCCGGATTGTCCGATGGTGAGAGTTTTGGCGCCGTTCTCCTCCACGGAGATGGTGTCCTTCGTGGGGGCGATGCCGGTGACAATCACCTTCAGCGGGGCTGATTCAAATCTTTCGCCGCTGAGCTCAAAATAAGCGATAATTTCTGTCTCGCCGGGCGTGAGACCCCTGACGCTGCCGTTATAGTCAACTGAGGCAATCTCCGGGTCTTTGGATTCCCAGCGTACCATTTGTCCCTCGGGGTAGGTTTTGGCTTTCAGCTTCGTGTTGGCGCCGACGATTGTCTCAAGGTCGGTGGAATAGTCGATTGTGATGGAATAGGGCGGGTTCTTGATTGTGCAGGTGACTTCGGCCTTGGCGCCGTTGTACTCAGCAATGATTTTGACTTCTCCCGCGGCCTTGGCTGTTACAACATTATCCCTGAGCGTTGCCTTTGTGGTGTCGCTGGAGGTCCACTTAATCTCTGGGTCGGTTACTGTGCTTCCATTGACTTTTACAGTGGCGTTCATTGTTTTGGGCTCTCCGACCGTAAGTGTAAAATCGCCGCCGAGGATGTCGATAGTGGTTTTGGGGGATGTGTCAGCGGGCTTGACTTCAACTGTGCAGGTTGCGGAAATCTCCGTTGTACCGCCCGCTGTGTCCGGCACCGTACAGGAGGCTGTAATAGTCGCTGTTCCCTCGGCCTTGCCGGTAACTTTTTTGTTAATTGTGTCAAGGGTAATGATATCAGTGTCATTGGTGCTTAATGTGACATCAACAGAGTTGTCCACATTGTTGTCTTTGGTCACGGTGGCTGTCAATGTCGCTTTATCCCCTACTTTTATTTCAGAAGGGGAAGCGGTGAGCGAAATTTTATAGCCATTTACCGAATCTGCCGTGTCATCCGCAAACGCCGCCGGGATCAACGTCAGACACAGCGCGCAGGCCAGCAGCAGAGACAGCCAGCGGCGTCCAAGAGTCTTTTTCATGGGAAATCCTCCTTAATCAGGTCAGGATCGAAGAATGGGGAGGCGGGAGCGAGCCGGAGCCCGCTCCCGCTGGGGGTTAAGGTCGTTTGGAGGGGAGAGCAGGACTAACAGTACTTTGGATTTGACGCTCAAAGGAATCCCCTTCTATATTGGCGCCTGGATAGACAGATGGGTCGTATGTGGCAGTAATTTTGAAAGACGTATTATTGCTGCCTTTTACAGTTAGTGTGCCATCTGACGAGATGGTAGCTGCAGTCGGGTTGCTGCTCTGCCAAATGATATGGCTTGAGTTCTTCTCTTCGACGCCATCTATGGTGACTGTTGCAGTGAGATTGTACGTGCCGGTATTAATTGTAGTTCCGCCAGGCGCACCGTTAATTTTCACCTTGATATTCTTTGGTTTCGCAACAACGGTAATGGTAACAGAATCCTTTATAGCTGTCTCTGTGCCATCGCTTAGACAGTATGTCGCGGTGATGGATACCGTACCTGCGCTTACGGCTGTTACCTTGCCTTTTGAGTCAACCGTAGCTACAGATGTCCTGTCGCTGCTCCATGTAACGCTGCCGGCCCCGCCATTCCTTAGATTGGAAGACAGCTGAAGTGCATCACCTATCAGAAGAGGGCCATTATTCCGTGGCGAAATGCTGATGGTGGGTGTATTAACTTGTACATTGACAGATTTAGAAAGCTGATACTCATTGTTGTTGGCGTCCCGATATGTGAGCGTAGCGGTAATGGTGACAGGGGCCCCTGGAGCTGTGTTTAGAACCTTGACTGTCGCTTTGCTTGTTGGGGCTGTGCCTCCGGTGCTGGTTACGGTTACCTGGTTAGAGGTGGATGACCAGGTCCATCTCTGCACTGTCATACCAGCAGGGAGATTTGTTACTCTGGCCTCCAGCTCTTTTGACTCGCCAAGGCCAAGGGACAGAGAGGCAGGGTCGATGACAACCTCGGGGTCGCGTGTGGAGCCCGAACCCCTCAGCGTTACAGGAGCATAGTGAATCCATTGATTCTTGTCCCTGTATTCCTGATTGTTTTCATCAACCGTCGGGAAGGTTATCATAAGATAGGGATCACCCTCTTTAATCACAAATCCCTCAGGAGTTTTTATCTCCGCAGAGGCTTTTTCGTAGAAGAAAATTGTTATATTCTGTCCGGATGGCTCACCATTCAGGGCGACGATCTGTCCAGAGGTCAGAAAATCGGCGTAGGTACTCTTGTAATTCCTGAAGCTGATTGTAAAGTCAGTGAGTGCGCTGTCGGATGGTGCGCCCAGTGTCGTAATATTTGAGTTGTTATTTCCGTACAAAATACCAACTGTGCCGTTTGCGCCGCTGATATTATTGTTATTACTCAAGTGATTGCCGGGCTGGACAGAGTATACAAGAGCCGAGTTGCGGGGCTTCCAGAACACGGTTCTGTTAAAGGAGAGGGTAACATCGCCGCTGAATTCGCCTGCGTCTGCATAATAGTCCATAGACGCTCTAAAGCCCTGGCTTCCCGTTTTCAGCTTGGGCGGCTTTCGGTCAAGGTTCCGGATTGGGGACAGGGCGCGGAAGCTGTCGTAGGCCACATAGCTGCCCTTGTCGCCGCTGGTGTTTGCGTCGGAATTTTCATGGGCGCTGTTGTGTCCCGCCACCAGAATCATGTAGGGCTCGTCGTATGTTACGTCCTTGCCGGTCTTATACCAGTCTACGGATGACTGATAAGCGTTGGGGAGCGAGTTGCTCGCTGTAGTGGTCCGGCCGCTGTTTGCGTCGTCTATCGTGGAATTGTTAAAAATGCCGTTGTAGACGAGGTCGGACACTACCTTTCTCTGGTCTTCCGTTGCAAACACGTCGAAGACGGTATAGCCGTCATTTGCGATCGCTTCCGGGGGCGCACCGTTGGGATAGGCTGTGGTTGCGCTGTAGGGGGTTTCCAGTGCCTGCTTCACTGTTGTGATGCTGCTGTAGCCCTGCCCCGCTGTGAACGGCATATTATCCAGCATGTTCAGACCGTTGTTCTCAGTGACTACACGCCAGGCCAGATTGGATGGAATCTCGTTTTTGGAGGTTTTGAGGACCACCGTACCATCGTTTTTGTTCTCTAGCTCCAGCTTGGGCTTTTGGGCCTCATCCGTTGTAAAGTTATAGATGTAGACCTGAGACAGATTCCGCGAGGCGCCGTCGAAGTTCTCCAGGACGATATAGATGTAATACTCCGTATTGGGCAGCAAAGAGCGGTCCGCGCCCGCGGCGTCTTTGCCGGGGATCTCATGCTCCTTGATGCCGCCGCCCAGGTCATACTTCACGCTGCCCGGGAAATTCTCGGGGTAGTAGGGGTTGATCGTACTCAGGTTGGCGATGCCGTTGCGGAAATCGTTTTTGGTCTCGATCACCTCGTAGTATGTCAGCTTGCCGGTGTCGCCGTTCGGGGTAATATTGCCGTCCTCATCATACAGCTGTCCCCGGAGCTCCTCCAGGTCTGTCTGGGCCTGAATCACGGCGAAGAACTCATCCTTATCCTTAAAGGAATCCAGCTCTCTTCCCTTCGGAATGGTAGTATTACCAAATGCAACATCTTTCAGCACCTTGATTTTAGTGGAGATGGGTTTGTCCTTCGGCGCGATTCTGTAGTACAGCGTGCTGCCGGTGGGATTCAGGCCAAAGTTCAGCATCATGGTAGCGCCGGGTTTATCGGGATTGAAGACAATATCCGGGCTGTCCAGCTTAAAGGTGGGGGTGGTGTAGGGAGGGGAGGTTTTGAATTGGGGAATGTTATGCTCTGTGTTGACTGTGTTGTTATACCAGATTCGGTCAGCCGGATCGCCGCTGCTGTTAACCGGCTTGTTGTGCCGGATGCTGGTATCCGTGATTTTTTTCAGCTCGAAGTAATAGGTGGTGTCGTCAGCCAGGGAGATAGCTTGGCCGTTTGTGTACACAACCTCCACATGGCCCTTGTTGGTCTCAGACGCCTGGACCTTGATTGCGTCGTAATCGACCCAGGCAGCATTATCCTTCTTTGCCGCTTCCTTCTCTTCCGCTTTGAGCCCCGTTAAATTCAAAACCGGGGATGCGGATGGCCGGCTCTCAGGGTCGATCTGGTACAAAATAAAGTTGTCGTTGAGTTTATTGGCCAGAGCTGTCGGGTCACCCGTGAGGTCCAAAATATCAGTTGTCCCATCGACGGTGATATGCTCGCTGAAATCCAGGATAATGGTGGCATCGGCGGGGGGCAGGTCGCCCTTTTCATAGGGGATATTATTGACATCGACAAAACGCTGGGAGACAATGGGGCCGGATTCATCCAGCGTGGAGACGGTGACACAGCCGACTACCTCTGAGAAGTTTTTAGAGGTGTCCTGGGCCACATAGTATAGATCATAGGCCGTTTCAGGCTGCAGGCCTGCCACGTTGAAGGAGACCTCGGTTCCGGGGGTGCCTACGGATACGGAGCCTCTGGCGTGTGCGCCATTTCCGCTCATAACGCAGAGCTTGGCATAATCACTGTTTAGCTTGGAGCGGATCGCTTCGCCGTCCTCGTTCAGCTCATTGTCCTCCTCCAGGGGGTTGCTCTGCTTATTGGGCAGGGGGTAGGGGTCGCCCTGAGGCACAACAGCCCAGTATATGGTGCCCTTCTCGTTCATGCCGCTGCGCATGGCGATGGTGTTCCCGGTGGTCCCCTGGGCCACGGAGTAGGGGATTGGATCGACAATAGGCGGCGTCTCGTCGGGGACGGGGACGGGCAGGGACTGAATGGCGGAGCTGTTGGCACCGTCCACGTCGGTGAGCCACAGATACAGGGTGTAGTTTTTCAGCTCTTCCAGCCGCTGGCTATTTACGGTGAACACTTCCTCGGTGTTCTTGGTTACATCCCGCACGCCGTAGCCCACATTGCCGGTGACAGAGGCGGACTTCAGGTTGTTGATGGTAGGCGCCTGGGCCCCCTGAGGCAGCAGGGCGTAGTACAGCTTGCAGCTCTTGGTGGGCATCACGGTGACCTGAGCCACATCTCTGGTGATCCGCGACATATAGGGGTAGCCCTGTCCGAAGGCGGGGACAGTGTTGTCCGGAGTGCTGAAGGAGATTACCTTCACCGGGCTGCGCTGGTTCTGGTCGTCCACCAGAATGGCGGACAGGTAGTAGGACCCGCCCACCGTCAGTCCGGTAACCTGGGCGCTGATTTCGGTGCCGCCGGTGGGGGCCGCCACGGAGCCGTTGCGCAGGGCTTTAGAGCCGTAGGACGGCGGGGCGATCAGGTTGTCCTCGCTGATGGAACCGTCCGAGATGGTGCTGACCGCCCAATAGACGGTGCCCTTCTTGTTGGTGGAGAAGTCCGCACGGAAGGCGGTGGGAGCGATATCCCTGGCGGCCGGGTAGCCGGACAGCAGCCGGGGATCAATGGAGCCCTCCTCCGCAGCTACGTGGTCCATGATGACTCCGGAGACATTGGCGGTCAGACCGGGGCGGATGTAGATCTTATCGGGCAGCATGGACACCACGCAGCCGGGGGCGTTGATATTCAGCTGACCAATATCGCCCTCGCCGGTGACGCTGGTGGCCACGTCCAGATTCAGCTCCTTAACCTCGGTGTTGCGGTCGATCTGGACGACAGAGTTGGTGGCCGCCTCGTCCACGGTGAGCTTTTTCACTGTGCCCTTGGCCACCTGAATGGTGGAGCTGGGGGTCTTATTGATTACTTCCTTAATCCGGCCGGCCAGGGTAAGATGGGTGCCCGGCTCGCCCTCCAGGGTGATATGCATCAGACCCTTGTCGTCTGTGTTGTTGTCCTCCAGATAGGCCTGGGTGCGAACGGTGGTATTTTCAATTTCGGTAATGCCGTCGGCGCGGATGGTAACGGCTTTGTTGCGCATATTGTCCACCAGCATCTCATTTGCGCTGACATTGCGCATGACCACGCTGGCGTCGCCAGCCTCGCTCTCGCCGGTGCCGCTGACAATAATCCGTCCCAGCACCTTCACGTTCTCCAGCTTAATGCCGCCCAGGCCCACGCCGCCGGAGATGTACAGATCGCCGCTGATGGTGGTGTTCCGCAGGGTGACGTTGGGGGAGGTAATGGTGACGTTGTCAAACACATCCCCCAGAACATGCTCGCCGGGTGTGTTCAGGGGGGTGCCGACACACCGGACCACCAGGGCGGCTACCTGGCCCTTGGAAACGGAGTCCTGGGCGCCAAAGGTGTTGTCCGGGTATCCGGAGACGATGTAGCTGTCCACAGCGGTCTTAACCAGGCCCCTGGCCCAGCCGCTGACCTTGCGCGCGTCGGAGAAGGCCAGGTTTTCACCCGGCGTATCCTTCATCATCATATTCCGGGCCAGGATACACACGGCCTGCTCTCTGGTCAGCCCCAGATTGGGAGAGGCGGTGGTCTCAGAGGTGCCGGCCATGTAGCCCGCGTTGTAGGCGATGGCCACATCGTCATAGAACCAGTCGTCAAAGGATACGTCGGTAAAGGGGATTTCACCCATCTCGGTATAGCCGTAGGCCCGGTTAATCACGGCCATAAACTCGGCGCGGGTCATGGGCTTGTCGGGATTGCTGGTCTGGTCGGCCCGCATGACCCCCCAGTCTACCAGCTGGTCCAGGTATGGATCTGCCCAATGGGCGGAGGCGGGCATGGTAAGTCCGGGTACTGCCCCGATCAGCAGTACGGCGGCTAAAAGCAGGGAAAGCGCCCGATTTATCCATCCGGGGCGCCTTGTTCCGGTTCTATGAGGCATAGTGTGGTTCTCCTTTCTGTTATCCCAGGGGCAAAATCAGGGCCGGGGGACGGCCCGGAGGGCGTATGCGGCGGATCAGGAGGCGCTGATCTGAATACTGAACACCGCCTTGCGGATCAGGGCCTCCTCGTCGTGGATCAGGTCCACAAATTTAGAGGCATACAGGGGCTGGTCAGAGGTCTCGTCGGGCAAAACCCGCAGGATCTGAGTCCTGACCACCAGGGGGGAGTCGGTAACGGGCAGGACCATCTCTACGATTTCCCGGTCCTCCAGCAGGATGGGGGACCAAAAGGCGATGCCGCCGCAGCTCAGGTCCTTGGCCTTGATGGGCAGCTGACCTCTCCAGCGCCCTGAGACGGGGTACATGACGCTTTCAAAATCGGTGAGGATCCGCAGGTTCTCCCGGGCGGCCGGGCCCAGGGCGGCGGTGGGCTGAATCACCATCTGGTCGCCCCGGTGGCGGATGATGACGCCCACCCGGTCGGGGGAGCCGTCGTCGATGCCGATGAGCTGCAATTCCCGGTGGGAGGCCACCAGCTCCTCCTTGTTGTTGAGGATTCTGATTTGCAGGACCTCGGCATTCAGCGGTGACTCCAGCACCGCGTTGGCCAGGGGGGTGCCCTGGCTGTCTAAAATTAAATAGAGCCGTTCTTCCATTTAGGACTCTCCTTTCTCTTCCTCGGAGCTGGGCGGGTGGGCCGCCTGCTCCGCCTGGGCGGCCAGAGCGGCGCGCTCCCGCCGGGCCTTGTCCGGGTCGTTGGGATCGAAGTTTAAAAAGTAGACGTAAATCTCCACGATGGCTTGATACAGCGCGTCGGGAATCTCCTGGCCCAGGGCCAGCTGGGAGAGCATGGTGGCCAGAGAGTTGTCCTCGTAGACGGGGACGCCGCTCTCAGAGGCCACCTCTACCATTCGTTCGGCCAGGTAACCCATGCCGGAGGCCACCACCACCGGCGCGCCCTCGCCCTCATATTTCAGGGCCACAGCCCGATTGGTGGCCCGGTTATCATATCTTGACATTGATGCTGTTCTCCCCCTCAAAGATCCGGGGGAATACCCCGGAGATGGTCAGCGGGCGGGTCATCTGCTGGACCTGGACCGCGCCGGCAGACAGGCCGTTGTCGGACAAAATGCGGGACAGCTCTCCCTGAACCGTCTGGGAGAACGGGGCCACCTTCTCCGGGCAGAACACCTGGATGTCCACCTTGTCCTGCTGGCTGGTGAGCACCATATCGAAGAAGCCCAGGCCCTGGATGTCTATTTTGAAGAGGAAGCGCAGCGTGTTGGGCTGGTCCCGCCGGCCCTTCTTCAGGTTTTCCTCTGCATCCGGGTCCACCCACATCTCGGAGAAGACCATCTTCCCCGCCCACTCCAGGGGCAGCAGGATGTGGTTCAGCGGCATGTGGACGCTCTCGTTGACCAAAAAGGCGGAGACAATGTTCTGAAAGGCCTCCTGCACCTCGGCCCGCGCCCCGCCCTGGAGGGCCTTGTGGGCCGCCTGGGCCAGCTGCTGGGCGAACTGGTCGCCCTCGGCGGCCTTGGCGAAGCTGGTGCTGTCCAGAAGCTTCAGCAGCGCGTCGTCGCTCAGGCCGCCCAGCCGCTGCCGCAGGCCGGGGCTGCCGTTGAGCTGGTGGAAGGCCTGGAGCAGGCTGTCCTCGCTGCCGTTCTCATAGCGGGAGATGTCCAGGGCCAGCATAGAGATCAGCGTTCGGGACAGGCCCATGTCGTTGGTCTTGCTGGTGTAGGCGGACAAAAACGGCAGAATGCGGCCCTGGAGCAGCTTCAGCGCGCCCGCCCGGTCCCCCGCGTTCAGCTTGCCCTCCAGCTCGGAGACCATGGGCAGAAGCTGGCTGCCGTAGCTGGCCGGGATGGCCCGGGTCAGCCGGGTCAGGCCGCGCAGAAGGTTGTTCTGCAAGTGGGACGTGGAGGAGTAGTCGGCGTATTTCTTCAGGAACTGAAGAATGCTGTTCCGAACGGCCTCGGAGCCGCTGGAGGCGTAGGCGTCCCGCAGGATGGTAAACAGCGCCCCGCCGAAGCGGTTGCCGTTGGCCAGCTGGGAGAGCAGAAACTTGCCCAGCTGGCTCTCGTCCATCTTCAGCATGTTGAGCAGCGCGCCCATCTCGCCGGCCAGTCCCTCCTCGATGCCGGAGGAGACCACCTTCCCCTCGTACATGGCGAAGAGGGTGTTAAGACTCTCCCGCAGCTCTGGGGTGTTGGCCAGGCGGTGGAGGAAGGCGGCGAAGTTTGAGTCGTAGCGCAGGGCCTGGCTGCCAGTGGAGTCGCCGGTGTCCTGCCGCTCTGTGCGGTTGTCCGGCCGGCTGACCCGGGAGGGGTCAGGGGCGTTTTGAATGCGGGTATCGTTGGGGGAAACGGGGATATTTCGGTTTACGTTGCTGCTATCATGGCCCGGCACCGGGTTGGTCACACCAAGCAGGTCTGGCATTGGCGACACTCCATTTCAGTAAATCTTCGTTTTTTTTTTGCGGATACTTAATTTTCTAATTGACACAGCCGATATATCGAGTATGATTAGATATAGGCGGGTGTTCCATGCCCTTCCGGCGCCGGGGCCACCGCCAAGCAAATGAGAAAAGGTGGCGTTTTTATGGGCGACAGCATTCTGGACATGTACCTGTATGAGACCAACACCCTGCTGGAACAGTTGGATGGCATCCTGCTGACAGCGGAAGAAGCGGATACATTCTCCGAAGACAGCGTCAATGAAATCTTTCGTATCATGCACACCATCAAGGGTTCTTCCGCCATGATGGAGTTTACCTCTCTGATGACGGTGGCCCACCGGATTGAAGATATGTTCTTCATCGTCCGGGAGAAGGGCATGGACGTGGTTCCGGAGCAAACCCGGCCCGATTTGTTTGACATGCTGTTCCAGGCTGTGGACTTTTTCCGTGGTGAGATCGAGAAGGTAGAAAATGAGGAACCCCTCTCTCAGTCTATCGACCACATCGTTACTAAAATTAATAGCCTGATTGATAAAATTCAAGGCAACCCTGCCCCCGCCGCTGAGGCGTCCGCCCCTGCGGAGGCGGCCCCCGCCGCCCCCGTGGAGGAGGGACCCGCGGCCGGCAGCGTCAGCGCGGTCAATCCGAATTACCTCTACGGCGTCCATGTCTTTTTCGACGAGGGCAGCGGCATGGAAAATCTGCGTGCCTTTATGCTGATTAACAACGTAAAGGACTACTGCGGAGACTTTGTCTGCTTCCCTGACAATGTAGAGACCGACCCCTCCACCTCCGACGTGATTGCCGACCAGGGGTTCTTTGTCTGGTTCCGCACCGCGGGCGACCGGGACAGCGCTATTCCCGGCGTGAAGAACGCCGGCTCCGTCCGCGAGTATCAGCCGGTGGACGCGGCCAAGCCCGCCCCCGCCGCCCCCGCCCCCGCTGAGGCGCCCAAGGCAGAGACCCCGGTGCAGAGCGAGCCGAAGGCCGCCCAGGCGGCGCCTAAGGCTGCCCCCGACGCCCCTGCCAAGCAGTCCGCCGGAGGGCAGCAGCACGCGAAGGAGAGCCTGATCAGCGTCAACCTGTCCAAGCTGGACCAGCTGTTGGCGGTGGTCAGCGAGATCGTCATCACCGAGTCCATGGTCACCGCATCCCCTGACCTAAAGGGGCTGCGTCTGGATAATTTCACCAAGTCCGCCCGTGACCTGCGCAAGCTCACCGACGACCTTCAGGACGTGTCCATGTCCCTGCGCATGGTGCCCGTGTCCGGCACCTTCCAGAAGATGAACCGCATCGTCCGGGATATGAGCAAGAAGCTGGGCAAGCGGGCCAAGCTCACCCTCATCGGCGAGGACACCGAGGTGGATAAGACCATCGTGGACGCCATTGGTGACCCCATCATGCACATCGTCCGCAATTCCATGGATCACGGCCTGGAGGAGAACGAGGCCGACCGCGTGGCCGCCGGCAAGGACCCGGTGGGCGAGGTAATCCTCTCCGCCCGGCACACCGGCAGCGAGGTTATTATCGAGATCAAGGACGACGGCCAGGGCGTAGACACGCAGGCCGTGCTGAACAAGGCCATCCGTCAGGGCCTGGCCGCCTCCGACCACGAGTACAGCCAGAAGGAGATTCTGAACTTCCTGATGATGCCCGGCTTCTCCACCAACACCGAGGTCACAGAGTACTCGGGCAGAGGCGTGGGCATGGACGTGGTGAAAAAGAATGTGGCCGACGTGGGCGGCACTGTCACAATCACCAGCGAGTGGGGCAAGGGGATGACCACCACCCTGAAAATTCCGCTGACCATGGCCATCATGGACGGTATGGAGGTCTCGGTGGGAAACTCGATGTTTACCATTCCCATCAACAGCATTCAGTCCTCTCTGAAGGTGACGGCCAAAGACGTCATCCACGACCCCGCCCAGGGCGAGATGGTCAAGATTCGGGAGAATTTCTACCCCATCATCCGGGCCAAGGAGCTGTTCTGCATGGAGCGGGGCTGCGACAACATTGAGGACGGCATCCTCATGTGGGTGGAGGCCGGCGACCACTCCTACTGCCTGTTTGTGGATGAGCTGATCGGCGAGCAGCAGATTGTGGTGAAGCCCCTGCCCAACTACATCAACAGCTTCGGCGTAAAGAACTACGGCATTACCGGCTGCAGCATTTTGGGAGACGGCAGCATCAGCATTATCCTGGATGTGCTGAACGTATACACCGCCGCCCACAACGCCTATTGATTGGGCGATCAAACGAAGGGAGAACTTAAACTATGCAGCAAACGGAAGAAGTATTGTTCGCGAGAGAGGATCAGCTAGACGACTACACCGATCAGCCCCCTGAAATTTCAACCGAAAAATACCTGATTTTCTCCTCTGACGGCCTGATGTACGGCATTAAGGCCGAGCAGGTGAAGGATATTATTACGGACTACGCCATTACCTACCTCCCCCAGGTGCCTCCCTATGTCCGGGGCGTTATCAACCTGCGCGGCCAGATTATTCCGATGCTGGATATCCGTCTGCGCCTGGGCAAGATGCCCCAGGAGAATTTCTGCGGCATTGTGGTGGATGTGGACGGCAGCATGGTGGGCATTCTGGTGGACATGGTGGAGCAGATGGTGGATGTGCCCCTGGCTTCGATCCTGCCCGTTCCCACCAGCTCTACCGAACAGTCGATGGTCTCGGGCATGTGCACCCTGCCCGACGGCAACACGATGCTGGAGCTGGACTGTGAGCTTCTGCTCCACGAATAAACAGATATTCATGTCCGAGGGAGTGAGTGTGAGATGATACAGCCCATCTCTGACAATGATTTTCAGCGCCTGGTTAACTTTATCAAGGCGGAATACGGCATTACCCTGGCGGAAAAGAGGCAGCTGGTCACCAGCCGCCTGTCCTCCATGCTCTCCGATCAGGGGTATACCAATTTTTCTGACTTTGTCACAAATCTGCTGAAAGAGAAGAACCCCCAGAAAATTGAACAGCTGCTTAACCGCTTGACCACCAACTACACGTTTTTTATGCGGGAGACAGAGCACTTTGAGTTTTTCAGCAAGGTGGTTCTGCCCGACCTGGTGCGCAAGCATCAGAGCAAGAAGGTAATGGCCATCTGGAGCGCCGGCTGTTCCAGCGGAGAGGAGCCCTATAACCTCTCCATGTACATCAAGGATTTTCTGGGGCCTCAGGCTGGTCTGTGGGATACCCGTATTTTGGCCACCGATATCTCCCAAAAGGCTTTGGCCACCGCCAAAAAGGGCATCTATGAGCTGCCTGACACCATTCCCGACAGCTGGCGCAAGAGATACTTCAAAAAAGTAGAGGGCAATCACTACGCGGTTTCTCCTGAGATTCGCAATAATGTGATTTTTCAGACCTTTAACCTGATGGACCCCATTCGCTTCCGGGTGAAATTTGATGTTATCTTCTGCCGCAACGTGATGATTTATTTCGATCAGCCCACGAAGGACGCCTTGGTCCGCCGGTTCTACGACGCCACTGTGCCCGGAGGCTACCTGATGATCAGCCATTCAGAGAATTTGAGCAAGGATGCCCCCTATGTGACGGTAGCGCCGTCTACCTTCCAGAAGAAATAGATTGATCCCGGCCCGGCTCCCGGGTCGGGATGATATATGACTCCAGTGAAAAGGAGTGACCTCAAATGTGGTCAGCCAATAAAACCATCCGCGTTATGGTGATAGACGACTCCGTCTTAGCCCGTACCATGATTACCCAGGGACTGGCAAAAAATAACCGGATTGAAATTGTGGGCACCGCTTTCAATGCCCAGGACGCGATGGCGAAAGTGCCGCAGCTGAAGCCAGATGTGATTACCTCGGATGTGGAGATGCCGGGAATGAGCGGCATTGACTTCCTCAAGCAGCTGCTGCCCCGGTATCCTCTGCCTGTAATTCTGGTGTCCTCCCTGGACCTGCGGGTGTTTGACGCTCTGTCCGCCGGCGCGGTGGACTTTGTGCGCAAGCCGGAGCCCGGCAAGAATGACGCCTTTATTACCGCCCTCACCGAAAAGGTGATTGCGGCGGCCGGAGCCCGGGTGAGGCCCCGGCCGGGTGCGCCCACATTGTCGGCTGTGAAGGGTCCCGCCGGGGGCGGCGGCGCCCGTCTGCCCATTACCGGCACCAAGCCGGTTCTCCCCGCACCCTTGGCGCTGGGCAGCCGGCCCTCTATGGACAATGTGATTATTGGGCTGGGGGCTTCCACCGGAGGCACTGAGGCCACCTTGGAGGTCATGAAACGCCTGCCCGCCGATATTCCGGGTATGCTCATTGTTCAGCACATGCCAGTGGGCTTTACCCAGATGTATGCCGAGCGGCTCAACCGCCTGTGCCATATGGAGGTGCGGGAGGCCAAGCACGGTGACGAGATCCATCGCGGCCTGGCCCTGCTGGCCCCGGCGGACTTTCAGATGCGCGTGGTGCGCTCCGGCTCCCGCTACACCGTCTCCTGCCAGCCGGGGGAAAAGGTGAGCGGCCACCGCCCCTCGGTGGACGCGCTGTTCTTCTCCATGGCGGAGCAGGTCAGGTGCAAGATGGTGGGTATTATTATGACCGGCATGGGCCGGGATGGCGCGGACGGCCTTTTGAAAATGCGTCAGGCCGGGGCATACACCATCGGTCAGGATAAGGAATCCAGTGTGGTATACGGGATGCCCATGGTGGCTTACAACATTGGAGCGGTCCAGATTCAGGGCTCCTGCGAGGATATTGCCGGCATTCTGCTGCGCCAGCTGCAAAAGCTGTAATGCGGCGGCAGATGTGTTAAACATAGAAGAGACTGTGCCGATTGGTTCGGCACAGTCTCTTTTTCTTAGGGTGCTGCGGTTTTTTTCTCCAACTGAAGGAGGGCCTCCTTCAGATCCAAGCCGCTGCGATAGCCCACCAGCTTGCCGCTGGCCCCGACGACCCGGTGACAGGGGACAACGATCATGATGGGATTTTGGTGGTTGGCCATGCCCACAGCCCGGCAGGCCTTGGGGCTGCCCACGGCGGCGGCAACCTCCCCATAGGTCCGGGTCTCGCCATAGGGGATGTCCTGCAACGCCCGCCACACCTTTTGCTGAAAGGGAGTGCCCTGGAGGCGATAGGGGAAATCAAACGTCCGGCGCTGGCCGTTCAGGTATTCGGAAATCTGCTGAAATGCCAGGTCGGTGAGGGGCGTCCGGCCCTCGTCTGCGGCCGGTTCCTCCGTCCGCGTCAGCAGGGTGACAGCGCCGTCCTGATACCCGATTTTCAGTTGGCCGAAGGGGAAGGGATAGATTGCGCAGTTATGCGCCAGTTGTCTCAATAAAGACGCCCCTCTCCCGGCTGTAGTCCACCTGGAAGCCCAGCGCCTGGCCCAGGTCCCGCAGCTTGAAGTAGTTGTAGCCGTTTCCGGCGCTGTCCAGAAGGGTGATGGCGTCCAGCTTGACAGCCGTTCCGTTGATTATGATGGTTAAATTACTCCGGGTATACTCCTTGTCCGCGCCGGCAAAGGGGGTGTCCATCTCGGTGCCGCCATCCACATAGGCCTCGCCGGTGTTGACCGAGATGGAGCGCTCCGCCGGGTTGTAGCCCACGGAGAACTGGGCCGCCGTGCCGTTGAGGACGTGGGCGATGTCACGGAGCTTGACGTAGTTGGTGCCGTTGCCGTTGGCGTCCAGCAGCATGTAGGTCTGGAAGGCCACGGGGCTGTTGTCAATGTCGATATTCTGGTCGCCCGCCTTGGCTATGCCGCGCTCCGGCTCCGGTTCGGGCTCCGGCTTCGGTTCAGGCTGAGGCTCGGCGGCGCTGAGCTCGGCAATGTCGTATACGGTCCATGTGCCGCCGCTCTGGAGCCACAGATAGCCGTCGCAGATGTGGGCTCCGTCATACTGGAAGGGGACCACCAGATTGCCCGCCTTGTCATAGACGCCCCGCTTGCCGGCGGTGCTGTTCCACATAATGGACAGGCCGTTCTGATAGCTGTAGCCCCGGTCGCAGTCCTTGCTGGTGAACACCGTCTTGCCGGAGGTGTCGATGACGCTGATGACGCCGTCCTTCCGCGCCAGGGCCAGCTCCTCGGAAAATCCCCAGGTGGCGTCGTAGAGGAACCGGGTGATCTCCTTGCCGCCCTTGGTCACAAAGGCCCGCAGCTCCTGATCGTTTGTCACGGCCCGGATATCTCCGTCGTCCAGGACGAAATCGCTGTATTTGATGGGGATGACCACCTTGCCGGTGGTGTCAATAAAGCCGTAGTTCAGTACATAGTAGTTGGGGTCGTCAACCACCTTGCCCACGGCGGCGATTCCATCCACAAACTGGTGGATGGAATCGTAGTCGGTAGAGATGACCTTCTTGCCGGTCTTGTCCCGGTAGCCGGCGCCCACCATGTCGTTGAAGCCCCGCTCCAGGCAGGGGCCGCCGGTGCCCCAGGAGCCCTCTGCGGCCACAGCCACCAGGCCGTCCTGATAGCCGTGTTCAAAGTCCACGTAGGCGTCGTCGAAGGTGTAAACCGTCTTGCCGTTCCGGTCCACGGCGATGTACCAGCTCTCATAGGTCTCCTGGTTCAGGAAGGGAATGATGGCCAGGCCCTCGCTGAAGTGGACGGTCTCGTAGTACCACAGGTCCACGTCGTTGTAGGAGGCGATGACCTTGCCGGTCTTGTCGATCATCTGCAGGGGGCCGTCTGCGGTCTCCCGCACGAAGGCGCGGCCCTCGTAAAAGTCGAAGGCTTTTTCATATTTCTCCGGGATGACCAGCTTGCCGCTCTCGTTCACATAGCCATACTTGCCGCCGGAGAAGCCCTCCATGCCGAAATCCTCGTCAATGATTCCCATAGTGCCGGTGGAGGAGACGGCGGCCATGCCGTCGCTGAAGCCGCGGGCGTAGGAGTAGGTGGGGGCGAGGACCTGCTTGCCGTCCGGCTTGTAAAAGCCGTACCTGCCGTTGCTGACCACGGTAATGATTCCGTCGCCGTATGCCTCCAGGCTGTCGGCGCGGACGGTGGCCTTTCCGGCCGGGAGGGCCATGGACGGGACGGTCAGCCCCAGGCACATGACCAGGGCCAACGCGAGGGATAACGCTTTTTTCATGCTTCTCATTTCCTCTCTGTTTTTAATAACCGCGCGGTGTTAATACGCCGCGCGGCTTTTCACAAGGGGGGATGCGTTATTGGGGCTTTTCGGGGAAGACGATTCCGCCCACGCTGACGTTGACGGCGGCCACCTCCAGCCCGCTCATGGATTCGATGGCGTTTTTCACGGCCTCCTGAACGGCCCTGCCCATCTCAGGGATTGTGTGGCCGTAAGCCATGAGGACGGACATGCTTACCACAACCTTCTCGTCCTCCAGCTTGACGTGGATGCCCTTGGTGGCGTTCTTCTTGTTGGGGTTGGTCAGGCTGCTGACCCCCTCCACCTCCAGGGCGGCGGCGGCGGAGATGGCTGCCAGCACCTCCTCGGAAATATGGATGTTGCCCAGCTCGTCAGAGCGGGAGACATAATCCTTGCTGTCACTCATGCGATACCACTCCTGTTCAGGTTTTTCAAAGGACAGAGCTATTTTACCACACTTTTCCGCCTTTGACAACCGCGGAGGGGAAAAAGTTTTATAGCCCCTCCCCGCTGTCCCGCACGCCCCGGGCCATAGAGAGCCTGATCTTCTCCAGGGCTCTCTGCCGGTGCTTGGTGACATTCCGGTGGGAGCAGCCCATGGCGCGGGCGATGTCCTTTACCGGCACGTCGAGGATGATATTTTCAAACAGCACCTGCTTTTGCACCGGCGTCAGCTCCTGCAGCACTGTGCTGATGGGGGCCTCCTCCACCAGCTGATGCAGGTCCTCTGAGCACTGGGAGAAGATCATGTCCTCCCAGTCCTCCCTGCGGCTGAGGCGGAGCAGGTCGGCCGGCCGGAAGCGCTCCCCTGTCTGGGGGCCCCGGTCGGCCAGCGTGATATCCAGCCCGGTCCGGTGGCGCAGCTCCCGGCGCTCACTGTTGGCGTCGAAGGCGTCCAGCGCCTGGAGCACCCCCTGCCAGTCGCCGGCGGCTGCCAGGGCCTGGATTTTCTGCTCCAATTTCTCCTCCCGGATGTCCGCAAGCGTCTTTCCCAAAAATTTTTTTCCTCCACGGTTCCGTTTCTGACCTGTTCGCCGCCTATTAGATTAGGCGGGGTACTTAACATAACCATGGTATCCGACTGTCGAAAATTGTCAAGAACAGGAAATCAACACGGAAAAAGGAGGCAGTTTATGAACTATCAAGAGATCACTGACGTCATGACAGAGCAGACCGAGAGGCCCGCGGCCAATATCGAGGCCCGTGTGGAGCGAAAAAGGCAGAGAGCCGCCGGCCTGGCCAAGAGCGATAAGCGCAGGTCTCAGGTCCGTCTGGAGAAGCTGAAGCGCCAATATGACAGTCCGGCCATCCGGATCAAAAGCGAGTCGCCGCTGTTCGCCGATTTCCTCCGGGACTGGCTGAAGATTACCGCCCCCACCATTGAGCGCACCACTCATTACAGCTATGAAAGCCTGATCGACGCCCGGCTGGACCCCTTTTTCCGGGAGCGGGGCTTGCGCCTGAATGAGATTGAGCCCCGCCACATCCGGGAGCTGCACGAGTCCATCTTTAAGGACGGCTGTACCGCCAATACGGTAATCCATTACCACGCCCTGGTCCGTAAGGCGCTGCAATACGCGGTGAAAAACGAGCTGATTTTAGAGAACGCGGCCGACAAGGTGGACCGGCCCAAGAAGGGAAAGTATCTGGCCGGCTTCTACTCCAAGGACGAGCTGTCTCTCCTGTTTGAGATCACAAAGGAGGACTCGATGTCGGTGGTTATTCAGCTTGCCGCCTACTACGGCCTGCGGCGCAGCGAGGTGCTGGGCATCCGCTGGAGCGCCATCGACTTTAAGCGGGGGTCTATCTCCATCAACCATAAGGTTACCGAGAGCAAGGAGCCCGGAATCCACCGGCTCTACACCGAGGACAAGCTGAAAACCAAGTCCAGCTTTCGCACGCTGCCCCTGATCCCCGCCGTGCGGGAGCTGCTTCTGGCCCACAAGAAAAAGCAGGCCTACTGCCGGTCTAAATATAAGGACTCCTATTGCACCGACTACCTGGGATACGTCTGTGTGGACGAGAAGGGGCGCCTGTTCCGGCCCACCTATATCACCGACCATTTCAAGCTGCTGCTCCAGCGCCACAGCCTGCGGCCCATCCGGTTCCACGATCTGCGCCACAGCTGCGCCACGCTTCTGCTCAGCCAGGGCATCCCCATGAAGCAGATTCAGGACTGGCTGGGTCACTCCACCTTCTCCACCACCGCCGATATCTACTCCCACCTGGATTATAATTCCAAGCTGGACTCAGCCGCCGCCATTGCCGCGGTATTTGAATCGGAGCCGGACGACCTGGACGATTTTTAAGCGGTAAGACGCAGGACGCCGGGAAACCGCCAGTGACACCCCATTAGCAGTGCAGGGGCGGCTGTCAGCCGCCCCTGGGGGTATCAGCTACATCTGTTTATGAAAATTTAAGAGCGCGGACATTCACGGCGGAAACGGGAGAAATCCACCCGAAAACGGCGGCACACTTGCAAAATCCGATGAATTTCACTTGAAATCAGGGGAAATTCGGGCGTGATATGCTGAAACTATGTGAAATCGGGCGGTAACATGGTGAAATCAAGTGAATTTCAGCCGGTTTCACCCGGCGCGGCTCTGTTTTCTCCGTGTATCACCTGATTTTCGGCGGGAAACATAAAATTTTGAGAAATTTTGCAAAAACACTTGACAATATATATATCAGTCTGTCGAAAAGGGGCCTGTCTGGCTTCATAACCAGACAGGCCGGAAAGTTAATGAGGGATAAAATGTACGAAGTGGCAGTGGAGGAGGGAGCAAAGCGTTTTCTGGTTTTCCACGTTGCCAGCTTTTTGAGGTTCATGGCAGCAAATTTGAGCCTCACCCAGTTGGAAACCTGGGCCAGACCACGGTAGT
>JAAWEX010000190.1 GCA_022794495.1 Lawsonibacter sp.
GTCACATACCCCCGGGGCTTGTTCAGCATCAGATAGGTCCGCCCTCCGCCGGGTGTGAGGGGCCGCCCGTCCACCAGGACGGCATCCCGGTCCAGGTCCGCCCGGTCCCCCAGGTGGGCCTTCTCCCCGTTCACCGTCACCCGTCCGGCGGCGATCCACGCCTCCGCCGCCCGCCTGGAGGCCAGTCCACAGGCGGAAATCAATTTTTGCAGACGCTCCTCCATAGTCGAAATCCTCCCCCCTGCGCCCGGATATCAGAGACGCTCCAGCCGGCTGTCAGCGGCAGCCGGGCCAGCTCCTTGGAGTTTACATAATATACCACCTCACCCACCTGCGTCCCCCGGACTACTGGCGCAGCCAGAGAGGCCTCGTCCAGCTCATAAACCGCCTCCACCCGCTCCTCCGGGGTCAGGGCGGCAACGAGGTCCGCCCCCGTCTCCACTGGACAGACAGGGGCCAGGCCCCCCGATACAGGCAGCTGTCCCACCCGCTCCCCTGCCCCGGCCAAGGGCCGGGCCTGATAGCAGGCAAAGCCCCAGTCGAAGAGGGCTGTGTGGTCCGCCCAATCGCTGGGGGCGTTAAGGGTGACGCAGATGAGCGTGAGCCCATCCCGCCGGGCGGCGCTGACCAAGGTGCGGCCCGCCTTCTCGGTATAGCCCGTTTTCAGGCCCACGCAGCCCTCATACCGCCACAGCAGCTTATTGTGGTTGGTAAAGGTTCGGGTCCCCAGGGTAATGGACTTCGTGGCGGCAATCTTAGCCAGGGTCTCATTTTCCAGGCAGGTCCTGGCGAGAACGGCCATGTCACAGGCGCTGGAGTAGTGCCCCTCCGCGTCCAGACCGTTGGGGTTGGCAAAGCTGGTGTTCAGCATCCCCAGCTCCTGGGCCCTCCGGTTCATTCTGTCCACAAACCGCTCCACCGTTCCCCCGCAGCAGCCGGCGACAGCCAGGGCGGCGTCGTTGCCCGAGCGCAGCAGCAGGCCGTATAGCAGGGCCTCCAAGGTGATCTCCTCCCCAGGACGCAGATAGAGAGAGGAGCCCTCCGCCCCCGTCCACTGGGGGGCCACAGTGACGGCCTCATCCAGGCTGTGTCCCGACTCCAGCGCCACCAGGGCGGTCATCAGCTTGGTGGTGCTGGCAATCAGCCGGCGGGTATGGCCGTCCTTCTCGTAGAGCACCCGGCCAGTGCCGGCGTCCATCAGCACCGCGCTGGCGGCGGAGACGTTTGGCGCCGCGCCCTCCGCTCCAGCGGCGGGCAGAGAACACCACGCCAAAGCTCCAGCCAGCAGAATGGAAAAAAGCCGCTTCATGTTGCCACCTTCTTTTCAGTCGATGGTGTTAGTATGGAGCGGCTTTTTACCTTTCTTTCCAGGAAATTTTTTATTCCACGAAATCCCCTTCCGCTTCCTTTCGGGCCTTCTTCTCCTGCTGCTTTTCGATAAACCCGGTCACCTTGTCCACCACCTCGGGCACCGTCTCAATCACCCGGTCCACCGTGGTGGCGGGGGGCGGGGCCACAGGGAGCAGCTTCACGCTGCCGTCCTCCCGGACGATCAGGAAAGCCACCGGCTCCAGCTTGGCGCTGGCGGTGGAGCCGCCGCCGAAGCCCTCCTTGGGGGCTCCGGACTTGGTCGTGAACTCCGTACCGCCGCCCCCCATTCCGAAGGACATTCGGGACACCGGGATCAGGGTAACCCCTTCCGTGTGGATGGGGGTGCCGATGATGGTGTTGGCGTCGGCCATCGTCTTGATGTGCTCCATGGTGATCCGCATCAGCTCGCCAAGGGAGTTCTTGTTCTCCTGTTCCATAGGTCATGCCGCCTTTCTCCGTTTTAGTTTCAGCCGCTTTTTTGCGGCAAGTGCTCCAAGCAGGGCCTTCCAGCCCGCCCGCAGACCAATCCACACCACCGTCCCGATTTTGATGGACAGGGCGGCCTGGCCGTATACCGTCGTCTCCGGGGCATCGAAGTCCAGCTTCACCCGGGCGGTTCCGTCCTTCACGTGGAAGGCCTTGGTCAAAGGGCGCCACAGCGCCCCCAAAGCCGCGTTGGCCCGGCCGTAGAGCATGGCCGCATCTGCCGGGTCGCTGCCGCCGGCGGTGAGCTCCAGCTCCAGCACATCCACCCGCAGGCCCCTCCACAGGCCCTTCGCTGCCTCCAGCCCCACGGGCAGCAGGGCCTGGGCGTACTCCAGCGCCCCGCCGAGCTTTTCTGTGAGCGGGGCGGGGGGCCGTTCTTTTTTGGGCCTCTTCGGCTCCTTTTTTTTCGTGGGTTCTTTCGGTTTTTGGGGGGTGGTTTTCTCCCGCTTTGGCTTCATGGGGAGGAGCTTGATCTGAAACCGTCCCAGGCGAATCCAGAGGAAAAAGCCCTGGGCGTTGAACTCCGCCCGGCCGCCCAACCGTATCTGCCCGACGAGGAGCAGCGCCAGAACGACAACGGCCAGGACAAACAGGGCCTTCACGTCTCCTCCGCCGGGACCTCCGGCGGCGCTACGGACTCCTCCAGCACCTCGGCCTTCCGAAGCCGGGCCAGGCTGGCCTCCAGCTCCATGGTCATCTGGCTTCCCTCCTGGGACTGACTGGGCAGTTCAGGCAGTTCGTCCAGAGTAGACAGGCCAAAGGAGCGCAGGAAATTTTTAGTGGTCTTGAACTGCACAGGCCGGCCCGGAACGGCCAGGCGGCCCGCCTCCTCAATGAGTTCCCGCTCCAGCAGCAGGCCCATGGTGTAGGAGCTGTCCACCCCCCGGACCTGGTCCACATAGGCACGGGTAACCGGCTGGTAGT
>JAAWEX010000191.1 GCA_022794495.1 Lawsonibacter sp.
CGCCCAGCGCTACAACGTCCGCTCCATCCCCACCCTCATCGTATTCAAGAGCGGCGAAGTTCCAGGCATCAAACCCTGCTGTCCATCTTTGGCTGTCACATCTGCAACAACTGAAGGGGGGGCGTCGCTTTGGAAGAGCTGCTGGCGTACGCTATCCTGCTCTATGAGGGGATCGTCACAGAGGAGGAGTATCAGGAGCGGCTGCACGCCCTGTTTTTGGAGCATCCGGACGACAGGACGCTGCTGGACCTGGAGTGTGAGACCGACATTCAAAAAGCGGTCATCTATATCCGGACGTGGGCGGACTATGGCTATATTGGCCTGCACCCGGAGACCTTTGGGCGGGCCCTGATGGAAAAGCTCAGGGACTACTACGCCCGCTGCACGGATCTCCGGCAGTTCGGAAGTAAAATGTATTCTGTATGGGAGAGCCTCCCTGGCAGGCTTTACAACCAGGAGCCGTTTTGGACATTGAGCTATGCCGATGATCCTCTCTCCTGGGGAGACGAAGAACAGACTCGTTCCTTTTATGAGCGGATGTTCGCCTACTACGAGGAGGTTATTTGAGGATGGAACAGGTGTGGCGTGAAATTTTGAAACAAATCAAGCTGGCTTCAGAGAACATTTATGCAAGTGTCAACCCACCCACCGATGCTTTGGAGATACAGCGCCTGGAGAAGGCGGTGGGGGTGGAGCTGCCCCAGGCCTTTCGGGATTATCTGTCCACCATGAACGGCCAGCGGAATACCGAGGAGGCAGTGCGGGACCGGAACACAGAAATCCCTCTCCTTGGATACAATCCATTTTTGTCCGTCACCGGCATCCTCGAGACCTGGAGTATGATGAATGCGCTCTTTGAAAAGGAGACGGAGCCGTTGGAGTGGGTGACAGAGGACAAGATCAAGCCCTATATCTGGCGAAAACACTGGATTCCTTTCACGGAATACGAGGGGAGCTGGTATTTGATTCTGGACTGCGACCCAGGGAAGAACGGGACCTATGGGCAGGTGTTTCTCTGGTGCTCCGGCATGGATTTTTCGGAGGTTACCGCAAATTCTTTTGGGGAATTTTCCGGAGAACTGCTGTCCAGGCTGACCGAGAAAAAATTTGAGATTTCTGAATTTGGGACCATCGAATTTGAGGATTACTACATTTAGAACAGGAGAAGAAAACTATGACAACTGTACATACCTTTACCGCCCTGGGGCAGTACCTGGCGGCGGACGTAAACAGCGGGGCGGTCCACGTGCTGGACAAGCTGACCTACGACCTGCTCAGCGGGGCAGGGGAGGGGCCCCTGGGGGAAACGCTGCCCCAGGCGCTGGCGGACAGGCTGCCTCAGTATGACCGTGCCGACCTGGAGGAGGGCTGGCAGGAGCTCCGGGAGCTTCAGGACGCCGGACTGCTCTTTACCACTGACGACTATCTGGACCCGGAGGCCGCCATGGCCCTGCCCAAGGCGGCGGTGGTAAAAGCCCTGTGCCTCCATGTGTCTCACGACTGCAACCTGCGGTGCAAATACTGCTTCGCCTCCACCGGCGACTTCGGCACCGGCCACCGGATGACCATGGACCTGGACACCGCCAGAAAAGCCATAGATTGGGTGGTGGAAAAGTCGGGCAGCCGGCGGAATATTGAGGTGGACTTCTTCGGCGGCGAGCCTCTGATGGCCATGGACGTGGTGAAGGGCACGGTGGAGTATGCCCGCTCCCTGGAAAAAACCCATGACAAGGTTTTTCGCTTTACCATCACCACCAACGGTGTACTGCTGGACGACGAGACCATTGACTACGTCAATCGGGAGATGTCAAACGTGGTCCTCTCTCTGGACGGACGGCGGGAGATAAACGACCACATGCGGCCCACAGTCAACGGCAGGGGCAGCTACGATGTGATCGTCCCTAAATTCCAAAAGCTGGTGGCTCAGCGCGGGACCAAGGACTACTACGTCCGGGGCACCTTTACCCGAGAGCACCTGGACTTTTCCCAGGATATTCTCCACATGGGGGAGCTGGGCTTCCGCCATGTATCGGTGGAGCCCTGCAGCGGCCCGCTGGACGATCCCTACGCCATCCGTGAGGAGGACCTGAGCAGGGTAGAGGAGGAGTATGAGAAGCTGGCCGGGCTGCTCCAGGGCCGAAAGGACATCAATTTCTTCCATTTCAATGTGGACCTGACCCAAGGTCCCTGCGTCATCAAGCGGCTGAGAGGCTGCGGCGCTGGGTGCGAATATGTGGCCGTTACACCCGACGGAGACATTTATCCCTGCCACCAGTTTGTGGGGAAAGAGGAGTTTTGCATGGGGAACGTCCACAACGGCGCCTTTGATATGGCGATTTCTGGTCAATTTGCCCAACAGAATGTATATACCCGTCCGGCCTGCCGTGAGTGCTGGGCCAGATTCTACTGCAGCGGTGGCTGTTCCGCCTCCAACCTGCTTGTCAATGGCGACATAACAAGGTCTAATGAAGTGGCCTGCGCAATGGAACGCAAGCGGCTGGAGTGTGCCATAGCGCTCAACGCGCTCGCCGCTGGAGTCAATTCGGGGGCTAATACAGGATGTGATAATACAGACTGTAATCATTGCAATCACTGAGGCCCTGCGGATTTCGTTCAAATCCGGCGCAATCCCGGCTTATTTCCGCTATATTTAGCTGTATCGAGAGCCTTTACGGGCTCTCGATGCTTTTATAGGTTCTTGAGTTTACATAACGCTGTTTACATAATAAATTGAAAGAATTGACAAAAAGTGA
>JAAWEX010000211.1 GCA_022794495.1 Lawsonibacter sp.
CGGCTATTCCAACAAGGTTCTGGAGCTCATCGAGCATATGTACTCCGTGGATCACAAGTAATTTTATCCCCCCTTCGGAGCGCCGCTGATGCGGCGCTCTTTTTGTATCTTGATTATATAGAATATAACAATAATATTGCGTCGAATTTTGCTGATCAAAAAAATATATTTATAATACCTAAAATTACAAAAATTTCTCTAGCATTTTTTGCATACTGGTCTCATGGAGTGATTGAGATGAACCCTGGAGCCAGAGCAAAAATTTTAATTACGGATGGCGATATCAAACAGAAAAAGCTGGCTGAATCCATCGGGATTTCAGAGGCAAAGCTGAGCCATTATTTAAACGAGCGGTATGAGATGCCCACCCATGTGGTGGTGGCGATTGCGGAATATTTCCATGTATCCGCAGACTATCTGCTCGGTATGACGAATGCGCCCGAGCGGCCCATGACCATGACCGGCGCAGAGCAGAAGCTTGTGGAGAACTTCCGGACCTTAAACCGGGAGCAAAGAGAGCTGATTGTAAAAAATATCGCCATCATGCAGGAGCAAAACCGAAGAGAATGAAAAAGAACCTCCGTACAAAGACGGAGGTTCTCTTCTTTACTGATGGGCGCGGACCGGTCTGGGGACAGGCTGGGGGATAGACTCCTCGCCGCCGGGGTTGTTGGGGTAGAGCCGGCGCAGCCTGGCGATGCAGGCGGCGCTGGCGGGCGCCAGGAACAGGTCGGCGCACACCCAGGCGGCGGGGGAGGCGAAGCAGGCGGCGGTGTAGCCGAAGAGGGGCACGAGGATCAGCCCCACCCCGGTGCGGGCAATCATTTCCAGCACCCCGGCCAGAATGGCAAAGGGGCTGAAGCCCATGCCCTGAATGGAGAATCGGATGATATTCACCAGGGCCAGGGGGAAGAAGAAGAGGGATTGAATCAGGATATACCGGGCGGTGAGCTCAGTGAGCAGGGCGGCGTCCAGCTCGTTGGGGTCCAGGAAAAGCTGGGCGCACTGAGGGGCAAAACAGACCATGCCGCACAGGGCGATTACCGAGTACCCCAGCCCCAGCAGGGTGCAGGCGCGGATGCCATGGCCCAGCCGGTCCAGCTTGCAGGCCCCCACGTTCTGGCCGCAGTAGGTGGCCATGGTGGCGCCCATGGCGTCGAAGGGGCAGGCCAGCAGCTGATATACCTTAGCTCCCGCCGCCACAGCGGCCACATAGAGGCTGCCCAGGGCGTTCACCGAGGACTGGAGCACAATGGAGCCCACCGCGGTGATGGAGTACTGCAGGCCCATGGGGATGCCCATGGCGCACAGCACCCCGCAGGCGTGAAGGTCAGGCCTGCGCTCCTCCCTGGTCATACGGAGGATGGGATACCGCTTGCGCATATAGAGCAGGCAGGCGATGCCGGACACCCCCTGGGAGGCCACGGTGGCGACAGCCGCCCCCGCCACTCCTGCGTCTGCCCCCAGGATCAGCGCAAAGTCCAGAACAATATTCAGGATGGAGGACAGGGCCAGAAAATACACCGGCGTCCGGCTGTCCCCCAGGGAGCGGAGAATCCCGGCCAGCAGGTTGTAGAGGAAGGTGGCCGGGATGCCCATAAAGATCACAAAGATGTAGGCCTGGGCGTCGTGAAAAATGTCCTCCGGGGTGAGCATCAGGGTGAGGATCTGCCGGCACAGCAGGCCGGTGGAGACGGTCAGGACGATGGCGAAGAGCACCGACAGCCAGGCGGCGTTGGCCGCGTAGCGGCGCATTTTAGAGGGCTCGTTGGCTCCCATGCGCTGGGCCACTGGAATGGCGAAGCCGTTGCACACACCCATACAGAAGCCGATGACGAAGAAGTTAATCGAACCGGTGGAGCCCACCGCCGCCAGGGCGGAGGACCCCAGGAGCTTGCCGACAATCATAGTGTCCACCAGGTTGTAAAGCTGCTGGAACAGCATCCCAAGCAGAGTGGGGAGCGCGAATCCGACAATCAGCCCCATGGGCTTGCCGGAGGTGAGGTCTTTGGTCATGGACATACCTTCCTTCTGGAAAATCTTCGACCTATTATAGCCGCCGTTGGTCGGTCTGCCAAGCGGCTTTTTGACGGTTTTGCCTCTCACTCCCCGCCTTTTTTTCATCAAAAAACCGGGACGCTGGGGGGCGTCCCGGTTCTTGCATTATTTTGCGTATTCGATGGCCTTAGTCTCACGCAGGAGGTGAACCTTGATCTGGCCTGGGTACTCCAGCTCGTCCTCGATCTTTTTGGCGATCTCCCGGGCCAGAAGAACCATCTGGTCCTCGCTGATGACCTCGGGCTTAATCATGATGCGCACCTCGCGGCCAGCCTGGATGGCGAAGGACTTCTCCACTCCGTTGAAGGAGGAGGTGATCTCTTCCAGGGCCTCCAGCCGCTTGATATAGTTCTCCAGATTCTCCCGCCGGGCGCCGGGCCGGGCGGCGGAGATGGCGTCGGCCGCCTGGACCAGGCAGGCCACCACCGTTTTGGGCTCCACGTCGTTGTGGTGGGCGTGGATGGCGTGGATGATGTTCTCGCTCTCCCGATATTTCCGGGCCAGCTCCACGCCGATCTGCACGTGGGAGCCCTCCACCTCGTGGTCGATGGACTTGCCCAGATCGTGGAGCAGGCCGGCCCGCTTGGCCTCGGTGACGTTGGCGCCG
>JAAWEX010000192.1 GCA_022794495.1 Lawsonibacter sp.
GGGGCGAATCTCGTGGAGCAGTCCGGCGTTCTGGCCGCACATGAGGGAGCCGGTTTTCACGTCGCCGTCGAAGACCGCCCGGCGCAGGGAGCCCAGGGTGAACTTCTCCAGCTCCATCCGCTCGGCCCCCGCCCGCTCCAGTTTCAAATACTCCCGGGACATCTGGTTCTTTAAAATCCGCACCGGGGCGTTCACCGACCGCCCGGTTACCGTGGTGTCGCTGTCCTTGGCCTTCAGGATGGCCTGCTTGTAGTTGTAGTGGATGGGGCACTCCTGGCTCACCAGCAGGCAGGTGCCCACCTGGACCCCGCAGGCCCCCAGGGCAAGGGCGGCGGCCAGCTGCTTCCCGCTGGCGATGCCGCCGGCGGCAATCACTGGCAGGCCGGTGACCTCACAGACCTGGGGCACCAGGGCCATAGTGGTCAGCTCGCCCACGTGGCCGCCGGACTCGGTGCCCTCAGCGATGAAGCCGTCCACCCCCAGGGGCTCCAGGCGGCGGACCAGGGTGGTGGCGGGGACCACGGGGAAGACCTTGACCCCCGCCTCCTTCCAGGCGGGGACAAACTGGCTGGGCACCCCCGCCCCGGTGGTGACCACCTTCACCCCCTCCTCAATGACCACCTGGGCCATCTCGGCGGCGGCGGGGTTCATCAGCATGATGTTCACCCCAAAGGGCTTATCGGTGAGGCTCTTGCACCTGCGGATGTGCTCCCGGAGCTGCTCCGCGTTCATGCCCCCCGCGCCGATGAGGCCCAGGGCCCCGGCGTTGGACACGGCGGCGGCAAATTCGCCGGTGGCGATGTTAGCCATGCCGCCCTGAATAATGGGGAACTCGGTCCCCAGGATTTCGTTTAATTTCATGACGTTTCTCCTCTTTCCCGTGGATCAGATCGGTCCAAATGTAGGGCAAGGGCTCTGCCCTTACCTTTTTACAGAGGCGGTAATCTGTTTTGGCAAGGGCAGAGCCCTTGCCCTACATGACGCAAACCCCTACCACCGCAGCAGCGCTCCGGCCCAGGTCAGGCCTCCGCCGAAGCCCACGGTGACGATCCGCATCCCAGGCCGCAGGGCCCCCGCCTCGGCCAGTTCGTCCAGGGCGATGGGGATGCTGGCGGCGGAAGTGTTGCCGTAGCGGTCCATATTCTTGAAAAACAGGCCCTCCCGGGCCCCCAGCCGCTTGGCTACAAAGTCGATGATCCGGGCGTTGGCCTGGTGGCAGACCACCAGGTCCAGGTCGTTGACGCTGGCCAGACCCTCCTCCGCTAAAAGCTGGCGGATGGACTTCTCCACCACCTCCACGGCAAAGCGGAATACCGCCTTTCCGTCCATATGGATGGCGGAGGAAACCGGCCCCGGTCCCTGGACCCGGATGCTCTCGGGGTCCCCCCGGGAGCCGAAGACGGTGTGCCAGGTGCGGTTCTCCTCCCGGCGGACCACCGCCGCCCCCGCCCCGTCTCCAAAGAGGACGCAGGTGTTGCGGTCGGTGTGGTCCATCACCCGGCTGATGACCTCCGCCCCCACAATCAGGGCGCAGGGCCGGGGGGCGTCGGACAGCAGGGCGTGGGCGGTCTTCAGACCGTAGAGAAAGCCGGCACAGGCGGCGTTCAGGTCGAAGCAGAGGGTGTCCTCCTCCAGCCCCAGCTCCCGCTGGAGCAGGCAGGCAGTGGAGGGGCTGGCGTGGTCGGGGGTGAAGGTGCCCACCAGACACACCCCGACATCCGCCGCCGTAACCCCCGCCCGGTCCATAGCCTGGCGGGCGGAGGAGACAGCCAGGTCCAGGCCGGTCTCTCCGGTGCAAAAATGGCGGCTGTGGATGCCGGTGCGGCTGAACACCCACTCGTCACTGGTGTCTACCGTCCGGCTCAAATCCTCGTTGGTCACCACCCGGGCCGGCAGACACCGGCCGGTGGCTAAAATATGGGGCGCGCTCATGGCTCCTCCCTCTCCGCCGGGGCCAGGTTCTGCCCCATAACGCGGAACATATCGTATCTCTGTCTGGCCAGAGCCGGGCCCTTCAGCTTATCCAGGGCGGCCAGCTCGTGGGTCAGGGCGGCGTCCACCGTGCGGAAGACGGCCTGCCAGTCGGCGTGGGCGCCCTCCTCGGGCTCCCGCAGCACCCCCTGGACGATGCCGCCCCGGCGCAGGTCCTGGGCGGTGAGCTTCATCACGCCGCAGGCCTCGCCGGCCCGGCCGGAGTCCTTCCACAAAATGGAGGCGAAGCCCTCCGGGGAGAGGACGGAGTAGACCGCGTGCTCCAGCATGAGCACCCGGTTGGCTACGGCCAGAGCCAGGGCTCCGCCGCTGCCCCCCTCTCCGGTAATCACCGAGATGACAGGCACCTCCAGGGCGCTCATCAGGGCCAGGCACTGGGCGATGGCTTCCCCCTGGCCCCGCTCCTCCGCCTCCCGGCCGGGGTAGGCCCCCGGCGTGTCCACGAAGGTGATGATGGGCCGGCCGAACTTCTCCGCCTGGCGCATCAGCCGCTGGGCCTTGCGGTAGCCCTCGGGGGAGGGCATGCCAAAGCTGCAGATGAGATTCTCCTCCAGGTTTTTCCCCTTCCGGTGGCCCAGCACCGTAACGGGCCGGCCGTGGAACCGGGCAATTCCCCCGAAAATACTGCCGTCCTCGCCGCAGAGACGGTCTCCCCGC
>JAAWEX010000193.1 GCA_022794495.1 Lawsonibacter sp.
CCCACGACGCGTTTACCGCCAGCTGCTGCCGCCGGGTGGTCTTCCTCCGGGACGGCAAGCTCTTCCTGGAGCTCCACCGGGGGAACGACAGCCGGAAGGTCTTTTTCAAGAAGATCATACAGGTAGTTACCGAGATGGGGGGAGGGATGGCAGATGTTCTCTAAGCTGGCCCTGCGCAACGTGCGCCGGTCCTTCCGGGATTACGGGGTGTATCTGCTCACCCTCACCTTCGGCGTGTGCCTGTTCTACACCTTTAACTCCATTCAGGATCAGGGGGCGCTGGTCTATCTGTCCAATGTGGGCAACCCCATCGTGGAGGCCATCACCATGCTGATAGACATTTTTTCCGTCTTCGTGGCGGTGGTGCTGGCCTGCCTGATCCTTTACGCCAACCGCTTTCTCCTCCGCCGCCGGAAGCGGGAGCTGGGCACCTACCTGCTGCTGGGCCTGAGCCAGGGGCAGGTGTCCCGGCTGCTGTTCTTGGAGACGGGGCTCATCGGGCTCATCTCCCTCATCGCCGGACTGGCCCTGGGGGTGGCGGCCAGCTTTGGGATGTCCGCCCTCACCCTGTCCATGTTCGAGATAGACGTGTCCGACATGCTGGCTGTGAAATTTTCCTCCGGGGCGGCGGGCAAGACGGTGCTGTACTTCGGCGTCATCTTCCTGCTGGTGATGGTCCTCAGCGGGGTGCAGGTGTCCAAGGCAAAGCTCATTGACCTGATCCACGGGGAGCGGAAAAACGAGGTGCTGAAGCCCCGGCCCCTGGGGGTAGCCGTATTTCAGTTTGTGCTGGGCGTGGTCTGCCTCATCGCCGCTTACGCCATTCTGCTCACCTTCGGCATGGCGCTGGCCGTTGCGGTTCCCTTTCTGTGCTTCCCCATGCTGGGGCTGGGAACGGCGGGCACCCTGCTGATCTTCCGGTCCCTGTCCGGCTTTGTGATGAAGTTCGTCCAGGGCCGCCCGGGGCTGTACTACAAAAACCTGAACGTCTTCACCCTGCGTCAGTGGCTCAGCAAGGTCCACACCACCTACCTGGCCCAGACGGTGGTGTGCATCCTCCTGCTGCTGGCCATCGGAATCACCGCCAGCTCCATCGGCCTGAACTCCACCCTGTCCGCCATGACCGACCAGGAGGCCCCCTTCGACATCACCATTCAGAACCGCTCCGCCGACGACTCGGGTCCCGTGGACTTTGCCGCGGTGCTGGAGGAGGGAGGCTTCGATACCGGGACCTTGCTGTCCGGACAGGTGGATTTCTGCGCCTACTACAACGACCCCGCCATAACCGGGGTGGAGGAGGTATCCGGCATCCTGGCCCTGTCCGACCTGAACGCCCTGCTGGCCCTCCAGGGGAAAGCGCCCGTTACGCTGTCCCCGGGGGAGTCCAAGCTGCTGGAAGCCTGGGGAGACGGCCTGGTGACAGGCAGCCTGGGCATCTACAGCGCCGTAGTGGAGGACAGCGTTGCCCGGCAGCTGGAGGTCCGCCGCCAGTATTGGTCGGCCAACTACACCGGGGACAGCGCCCCGACGGAGGAACGCCTGCTCCAGCTGCTGCGCCCCCTCCAGCTGGAAAACCAGTTCCGGATTGAGAGCCGCCTGTCCATCTACGCCGACATGGTGGGCAACAAGATCCTGGCCCTGTTTTTGGGGCTGTATCTGGGCTTCACCTTCCTGCTGGCGGCCACCGCCGTGCTGGCCCTCCAGCAGCTGAGCCAGGCCGCCGACAACACCGGGCGGTACGCTATCCTCCGCCGGCTGGGCGCGGAGGAGCGGCAGGTGAAAAAATCCGCCACCCAGCAGGTGGCCCTGGCCTTCCTCCTGCCCCTGCTTTTGGCGGTGGTCCACTCCGTTGTGGGGATGAAGGCCGCCAACGACATCATCTCCAGCGTAGGCAGAGTGGACAGCGCGGCCAGTTCCATGATTACTGCCGGGGTGCTCCTGGCGGTCTACGGAGGGTACTTCCTGGCCACCTCCCTGGCCTGCCGCCGCATGGCGAAGAACGCATAAAAAGGGACCCGCCCGATCCTGATGACCGGGCGGGTCCGCTCTCTCGCCCCGCCGCAACGAAAAAGCCCCCCCTTGCGAAGGGGGCCTTACGCGCGCTGGTTCTGTTCCCGCATGATTGCAATGTTTTTGACAATCAATTCTTTTTGTGTTGGGTGAAGCGTTCTAAAATGTTCGATCAACTGACGTTCCGATTCTGTGAGCGGCATTGGCGGTATAGGCTCGTCGCTGAGACCAACCAAGTAATCCATGCTCAAACCGCTGCGTTTTGCAAACTTTACCAGAACATCCAAGGTAATCGTGCTTCGGCCTGTCAAATAATTACTCAATGCCGCTTCAGTCACATGGAATTCTTTTGCCAAAACCTTTTGCCGGATATCGTGGTCAGTGATCCACTCTTTCATCCTGGTCTCATAGGACATCGCGCTCACCTCAAGACCAGTATCAACAAAAACGAAAGAAAAAACAGGAAAATTATTTAAATTTGTTTATTATTTATTCTAACCTATAATTCGACAGATTTCGATTATTGATTATGCTATAATGAGGCCATAGATCGACAAGAAAAGAGCGCCGCAGCTGCGGCGC
>JAAWEX010000194.1 GCA_022794495.1 Lawsonibacter sp.
CATCAACATCCTGGCCAAGAAGCCCGACGACTGGTCCAAGGGCATGGTGCTGTGCATCACCGTGGAGTTCTACGCCATTTTGTCCCTGCTGGCTTCCATGCTGATGATCATCAACATCAGCGCCTAAGGCGGGTGAAAGCCGATGGAAGGAATCGAAAAAATCACAGCCAAAATTGCCCAGGATGCCCAGGCTGAAATCGGCCGGCTGATGGCCGAGACCGATGAAAGGGTGAAGGCCATCCAGGCAGAGGCCCAGGCTCAGGCCCAGCGGGAGGCCGGCGAGATTGAGGCCAGAGGCAAGGCCGCCGCCAGCGAGCGGCTGGAGCGGCTGAGCTCCGCCGCCCAGATGGAGCGGCGCAAGCTGGAGCTGGCCGCCAAGCAGGAGGTGCTGGGCGAGGCCTTCGCCCTGGCCCTGGAGAAGCTGTGCACCCTGCCTGAACAGGAGTACATCGCGCTGCTGACCAAGCTGGCGCTGAAGGCCAGCTCCTCCGGCAGGGAGCGGCTGATCTTCTCCCAGAAGGACCGCAATAAGGTGGGCAAGCAGGTGGTGATGGCCGTCAACGAGGCGCTGGTCAAGGAGCGGGCCCCCGGCCTGCCCGAGGAGGTCACCAAGAGCAAGGTGGGCGCTTTTGTGGATAAATTGGTCCACAACACCACCGCGGTGGTCACCGGCGCCGGGATGCTCACCCTGGCCGAGGAGACCCGAGACATCAAGGGCGGCTTTATCATGGTGGACGGCGACGTGGAGATCAACTGCGCCTTCGAGACCCTGGTGCGCCTGCAGCGGGAGCAGATGGAGAAGAAGGTCGCCGACGCTCTGTTTCAATCATAAGGAAGGGGGGCAGCTGATTTGTCCCACCGCAAAAAGGATACTGACTATCTGGCCATTTCCGCCCGAATCCGGGCGATGGAGAACAAGCTCCTCACCCGGGAGCGGATGGACCGGATGATTGAAGCCCGGGACGACGCCGAGGCTATGAAGCTGCTGGCCGAGTGCGGCTACAACGAGTCCGCCGGTTTGGATGCGGCCCTGGCCCAGGCCCGTGCTGAGGTCTTCAAGGACATGGAGCAGGGGGCGCCCGCCCCTCAGCTGGTGGAAGTCTTTCAGATCAAGTATGACTACCACAACGCAAAGACAATCATCAAGGCTCAGGCCATGGGCTCCGACCCGGAGCGCCTGCTGCTGGCCGGAGGCCGCTACGACCCCGCCCAGCTGTGGGACAGCTGGAAGCGGGAGGCCCTGAGCGGCGTCAGCGAGGCCTTCAAGAGGGCCATGGAGCAGGCAAAGGCGGTTTTAGCCGACGGGGGCGACCCCCAGCAGGCCGATCTGGTTCTGGACCGGGCCTGCTACGGCGAGATGGCCGGGCTGGCGCAGAAGCTGGAGAGTCCCTTCCTTCAGGGCTATGTCCGCCTGTCGGTGGATGTGGCCAACCTGCGCGCCGCCGTCCGGGTGGCCCGTATGGGCAGGGAGGACGAGTTCCTGCGCCAGGTGCTGCTGCCGGGAGGCAATGTCTCTGAGACAGCTATCGCCGCCGCCCGGGGAGACGCTTTGGGCGAGGTGTTCCGGTCCGGGCCTCTGGCCCAGGCGGCTGACCTGGGGGCCAAGCTGGCTCAGCCGGGGGGAGGGTCCCTCACCGCCTTCGAGCGGGAGTGCGACAATGCCCTCACCGCCTATCTGGCCGCCGCCCGCCGCATCCCCTTCGGGGAAGAGGCAGTAATCGGCTACCTGTATGCCAAAGAGCTGGAGTTCACCGCTATCCGGGCCATTTTCGCCGGACGGGCGGCGGGACTGGATGGGGAGACCATCCGCTCCCGGCTCCGGGAAACCTATGTGTAAGGGGGATTGCAGATGTATAAAATTGCCGCGATGGGCGACAAGGACAGCGTCCTGGGCTTTAAGGCCCTGGGCCTGGAGGTCTGCCCTGTGGACTCCCCCGAGGAGGGCCGTGCCGCCCTCCACCGCATGGCTAAGGAGAACTACGCCATCATCTATATGACCGAGCAGCTGGCCGCCAAGCTCCCCCAGGAGATTGCCCGATACAAGGACGCCCTCACGCCCGCTATCATCCTCATCCCCGGCAAGGAGGGCTCCCTGGGCATCGGCATGGCCAACGTCAAAACGGCAGTCGAGAGGGCTGTCGGCGCGGATATTCTGTAACCGGAATGCAGGGCGCGACGACCCCGGTGCGCCGTATGCAGGGGCGGATATGATCCGCCCGCCCAAAAGCCTCCCCCCTTGTGGGGGAGCCATAAGAAATTTACCCAGAAAGAAGGTTTGCATAGCCTATGGGAAAAATCGTTAAGGTCTCCGGCCCGCTGGTGGTGGCTACCGGCATGGAGGAGGCCAACATGGCCGACGTGGTCCGTGTGGGTGAGCAGCGTTTGATCGGTGAGATCCTCACCATGAGCGGCGGCTCGGCCTCCATCCAGGTCTACGAGGAGACCTCCGGCCTGGGCCCCGGCGCCGACGTGGTCACCACCGGCGCTCCCCTGTCCGTGGAGCTGGGCCCCGGTCTGATCGAGAACATCTACGACGGCATCCAGCGCCCGCTGGAGGTCATCATGAAGAAGGTCAAGGGCAACAACCTG
>JAAWEX010000195.1 GCA_022794495.1 Lawsonibacter sp.
GCCTCGATGCCAGGGACGCCGGTGAAGGTCACCATCTCGCTCTCCAGAGCATTCAGAGCCATCTGTGCCACCTGGTTACGGGTCAAGACGGGCGGAATTGGGCAAAACGTGTGGAAAAGTGCGGTTAAACATAAAAAATGCCCCGGATTCTATCATAAAATCCGGGGCGTTTGCCGCTTCTTACAGTTCTTGAGTCAAGAGGAAAGTCAAGGGAGCGGAGCGGCAGCTAAACTCTGCCTTGCTTTTTATGCAAAAAGGGATATAATTGGAACATAAAAAATTGAGGAGGCTATCCCATGAACAAAACGATTACCGCTCAGAATGCCCCCGCCGCTGTGGGCCCCTATTGTCACGCCAAGCTGGCAGGGAACACGCTGTATACCTCCGGTCAGCTGGGGCTGATTCCGGCCACCGGCGAGCTGCCCCAGGGTGTGGAGGCCCAGGCGGCTCAGGCCCTGGATAACCTGAAAGCCGTACTGTCAGCTGCCGGAATGGAGTGCGGCGACGTGGTGAAGACCACCGTATTTCTGGCCGATATCAACGATTTTGCGGCTATCAACGCCATCTATGCCAAGTACTTCCCCGGCGAAGCTCCAGCCCGCTCCTGCGTACAGGTGGCTGCTCTGCCCAAGGGGGCCCTGTTTGAGATCGAGGCCGTGGCGGTCAAATAAGTCCGCAACAGCGGAAAAGCAACAACACACACCCATGCCCGGAGTACCCAGGGCGTGGGTGTTTTTGTGTTTTTCTACTACATCGCTAAAAGGGCACGGTGATACTGAAAACTTCTTTTCCAAAGCGCTCCAGGATAACAAACGTATTTCCACGCCATTCCGCTTTTGCGTACAGACGGCTGCCCAGCCGATCGACATACCGGATACCACCGTCAATCGTTTCCTGACAGCGGACGTCACCCTTTTGATCTGTGATATTAAGGTGCCAGCCCTCTCCTGTTTCGGCAGAGAGTGTCCGAAATACATGTGCGGTGAATCCGGTGCCTTTGGCCCGCTTGGTCAGCTTGTCAATGCGCTCCTCCCGCACAAAATTGCTGTTGATAATATGCTCAAAGGCCTGTTCTATCTTCTCTGCAACATCTTTGGAACAGTGGTTTCGCCGGGCGATATCCAGCATAGTATTTTTTAATATCCCCCACATTACCATTGGCTCGGTGTCCTCGTCTGCCCCGTCAATCGCATCTATTTCCTCCGGCTCCAGATAATACATGGAGATATGAAACCTGTGATCACAAATATACTTTTCTTCTCCCGACACAAGACGGATCTGATGGGCGCAAACCGTTATTTTTCCGCTCCCATCAATGTCAATTCCTTTGAGCTCCTCTGTGATCATGCGGCACAAATAGAAGCTTCTACTGTGCAGGGGCGGCCGGTTCTCGACCCATTTCCGACGCAGGCAGCCGCTTTTGGTATATACAGGCGGGTGTGCTTCTCTCTGTTTCTTTTCGGCGCTCCGATCTCCTTCAAGCACAAGCATATGAAGCTTCATCAGGGTTTTCCTCCCGGGCTGTATGATAAGCAGATTAATGATTTATGCAAGCAATCGGAATGACGGGGTGCTTCCTCTAATATATAAGAACTCCCTCCGTCCAGGAACGGAGGGAGCGGCGTTCATCAATCGGTGACATAGGGCAGCAGGGCGATCTGACGGGCCCGCTTGATGGCCTCGGTCAGCTGGCGCTGATGCATGGCGCAGGTGCCAGTGGTGCGGCGGGGCAGAATCTTGGCCCGCTCGGACGTGAACCGGCGCAGCTTGGCGGCATCCTTGTAGTCGATCAGCTCCACCTTGTCGGCGCAGAAGGCGCAGACCTTGCGGCGCTTACGGCCCCGCATGGGCTTGTTATCCCGTTCCATAGCCATGAAAATAACCTCCTTTTACGACCTTAATTGGTCAAAGTCAAAACGGCAGGTTGCCGTCGTCAGTAGAAAGGGCGGAGAACTGGTCTCCGTCTGAGGGGGGGGCGCTGTAGCCGCCGAAGGGATCGGCGGAGGCGGGAGGAGCGGAATAGCCCCGATCCTGATTAAAGCCGCCCTGGCCGTAGCCGCTGGAGTAGCTTCCGCCGTCGCCCTCACGTTTGGAGTCGCCGAAGTAGATCTGGTCGGCGATGACCTCGGCGGAACGGCGCTTGCCGCCCTCCTTGTCGGTCCAGTCCCGAATCTGAAGCCGGCCCTCCACCACGGCCATGCGGCCTTTGGAGAAGTAGCGGGAGACAAATTCGGCGGTTTGACGCCAGGCCACCACGTCGATAAAATCGGTAGCCCGCTCGCCGGTGGACTTATCCTTAAAATCCCGGTCTACCGCCAGGGAGAAGGAAGCCACCGGCGTTCCCGTCTGGGTCCGCCTCAGCTCGGGGTCTCGGGTGAGACGGCCCATAATGAAAATCTTGTTCAGCACTGCCGCTCCCCCTTACTCGTCCTTGCAGACGATCATGGAGCGCATCACGCCGTCGGTGATCCGGAAGATACGGTCCAGCTCAGCGGGGACGGCGGCGGCGGCGGTGAAGGTCATCAGCACGTAGTAGCCCTCCATCAGGTCCTGGATGGGATAGGCCAGCCGGCGCTTGCCCCACTC
>JAAWEX010000196.1 GCA_022794495.1 Lawsonibacter sp.
AAACCGCCTGTCCGGACATAGGCTGAGGCGTAAAATTGTTAATATGGAGGGTCGCTTATGACTGCTTTGCCACATATTGAATATTTCCTGGGGGCCAACGCCCCCACTGGCTTCTACTCCCTATACGACCACCTGCTCCCCCCGGAACAGGCCAGGGCCGTATATATTTTAAAGGGCGGACCCGGCTGCGGCAAGTCCACCCTGATGCGCAAGGTCGCCGCCTGGGCCCAGGAGGCCGGACTGGAGACCGAGTACATCCTTTGCTCCGGCGATCCGGACTCATTAGACGCCCTCATCCTCCCCGGCAGGGCCGTGGCCATTGTGGACGGTACAGCGCCCCATGTGGTGGTTCCCTTGGGACACTTGCGCATTTCTCCGCGATCTGATATACTGGCCTGGATATTCTGCCGTTGGAACCAGCGGCAAGGAAATGAGGAAAACAAGTATGTACTCCATTGATTTTCAGAAGAAAAAGGGCTTCATCTGCGACATGGACGGCGTCATCTACCACGGCAATCAGGTCCTGCCCGGGGTCCCGGAGTTTATCCGTTGGCTCAACGAGGAGAAAAAGTCCTACCTCTTTCTGACCAACAACAGCGGCTCCACCCCCAAGGAGCTCCAGCAGAAGCTGGCCCGCATGGGGCTGGACGTGCCCGAGGAACACTTCTACACCAGCGCCCTGGCCACGGCGGCCTTTTTGAAGAGCCAGGCGCCGGGCTGCTCCGCCTACGTCATCGGCGAGGCCGGGCTGCTCAACGCGCTCTATGACGCGGACATCACCATGAACGACGTGGACCCGGACTATGTGGTGGTGGGCGAAAGCAAGTCCTACTCCCTGGAGACGGTGACCAAGGCCATCAACCTGGTTCTAAACGGAGCCAAGCTGATTGGCGCCAACTCCGACGTCTCCGCTCCGGGGGAGCACTCCACCGTCCCGGCCTGCGGCGCCCTGGTGGCCCCCATCGAGATGGCCACCGGAACAAAGGCCTACTTCTGCGGCAAGCCCAACCCCCTGATGATGCGCACCGGCCTGCGTCTGCTGAGGTGCCACTCCGAGGACGCTGTAATGGTGGGCGACCGGATGGACACCGACGTGATCTCCGGTCTGGAAAGCGGCATGTCCACCGTGCTGGTCCTCTCAGGCATCTCCACCCCGGAGACGCTGAAGACCTTCTCCTACCGCCCGTCCATGATCCTGGACGGGGTGGGGGACATCGTCCGCGCCGCCAAAGGGGAGGCTTAAAACCTCCAAGTTACCCTGATCTCCTGCCGGCCGGTCTCCCGATCCCGCTCACAGACCTCAATTTTTTCCACCAGACCGGCCACCAAGTCTCTCGGGACGGTCTCCAGCCTCAACAGCTCCCGCGCCCGCTCCATCAGGGCCGTCTGCTGTTGGGGCTGTTCCCGCTCTGCCAGTTCCTCCCTGATGGAATCAAGCCGCCGCTCCAGGCGGCTTTTTTCTTGCAGGAAGGTCTGATTCAGCTCCACAAACTGCCCCTCACTGAGGATGCCCGCCACCTTGTCCAGATACAGGGCTTTCAGCGCCTGACCGCGCTTCTCCAGCTGGGCGGTCAGGGCCTTTTGCTCCTGCTCCAGCGCCTCCCGGCGGGTGTCCCGCTGGGGCTGGAGGTCTGCCGGGTCCAGCTGGTAGTAGGTCTGGACGTAGTACCGGATACGGTCGGAGATCAGGTCGATCAGCCGGTCCAACCTCACCGAGTGCCGGGTACACAGCTTTTCTCTGCCGCTGTCGGCGTACAGCCTGCACCGCAGATAGGCCCGTTTTCCGTTGGAGCACTTGCTCATGGTGGAGCCGCAGTCGGCGCATTTCACCAGCCCGGACAGCAGATGGGCCTCCCCCGTACCGTCCGTCCTGGACCGCAGCCTCAGGCCCCGCTGGACCGCCTTAAAGGTGGCCCGGTCGATGATGGCCTCGTGGGTGCCCTCCACCCGGTACCACTCGCTCTCCGGCGTGTCGATAACCACCTTGGATTTGTAGCTGACCTTCCGCCGCCGCCCCTGGATCATCACGCCGGTGTACATCTCATTCGTTAAAATTCGCCCCACCGTCACCTTGTTCCACAGTCCGAAGCCGTTTTTGACGGGGTGGCTGCAGGTCCAGCCCCGCTCCGCCTTGTAGCGGGTGGGGTTGGGGATGCCCCGCTGGTTCAGCAGATGGGCGATGCTCTGCCGCCCGTGGCCCTCCAGCGACCACTGGTAGATCTGCCGCACCACCTCCGCCGCCTCCGGGTCGGGGATAATGTGATTTTTGTCCGCCGGGTCCTTGCAGTAGCCATATATGGGAAAGCCGCCGATGTACTTGCCCTCCTTCCGCTTCAGATCGAACACCATGCGGACATTTTCCGACAGGTCCTCCAGATACCACTCGTTCACCAAGCCGTTGATCTGCCGGGCCTTCTTGTTGCCCTTGACTTCGGTGTCAGCGTTGTCCGCCACCGCAATGAACCGGATGCCCCAGATAGGGAACAGGCCGTGGATGTACTTCTCCACCAGCTCCATGTCCCGGGTAAAGCGGGATTGGCTCTTACAGAGGATAATCTGGAATTTTTTCTGCTTGGC
>JAAWEX010000197.1 GCA_022794495.1 Lawsonibacter sp.
GTTCGATATGCTGAGTCAGAGTTATGAGGCGGAGCAGAAGCAGTTGGAAGCCGAGGTCATCACCCTGCGGCAAGACATCGAAGTACAGGAACGACAGAACGAGAACATTGAGAAATTTATCCAAAAGGCGCACAAGTATGTGGGCATCGAAACCCTTGACCCCTATGCCCTTCGGGAACTGGTGCAGGCCATCTATGTGGAGGCCCCCGACAAGTCCAGCGGAAAGCGCCGCCAGAGCATCCACATCAAGTATGATGGCATGGGCTTCATCCCTCTGGATGAACTGATGAAAGGGGAAACGGCGTGACCGAAGTCACGCCACCCCTTGAAAACACACGGTTTTCAGAGTTTTCAAAAATACTGTTTTACGACCACCGCCCGTTTGGGCGGGGACGGCAAAGACAGCAGCGAAATCAGTCCTCTTTCTTCTCCTCGCCGGCGGTCTCCTCCGGCTTGGCTGCGGGCTTCGCCGCAGCGGGGCGGGGCGCGGCGGGAGCCTTGGGAGCAGCGGCCACAGGGGGCTTAGGCGCAGCGACAGGCCGGGCCCCCACAGGCCGCTGAACCGGCGCCACAGGGGGCCGGACGGGGGCGGCGGGACGGGCAGGGGCGGCAGGCTTGGGGGGCATCATGCTCTTCCCAATAAGAATCTCACCCTGGATGACCGCGCCCTCGTCCACAGACAGCTTCTCGGCGGACACCCGGCCGCAGATAACGGCGCTGCCCTCCAGCGACAGGCGCTTGGAGACCTGAACATTGCCCCGGATCTTGCCGTTGAGGATAATCGACTCGGCGACCACGTCGCCCTCCACCTCAGACTCGGCGTCCAGCACAGCGGTGCCGGTGGCCGTGACGTTGCCCACCATATGGATGGAGCACAGCTCCACATTTCCGGCGGTGGCGTTGCCCTGGATTTTACCCTTCAACTTCAGGTCCTTAGTGGTCATGATGTCGCCCTGGACCTCGCCGTACAGCTCCATGTTGGTATCGCTCTCCACCGAGCCCCGAATGACGGTGCCCGCCGCGATAATCGTGGTGGGCTCAGAGGGCCGGCTGGACTCAAAGGACCAGCTGTCGGAGGGGGCCGGCTGAGAGGGCTGGGCGGACTGCGTCGAATTATAACTGTTCATAAAGCTCTCCAATTCATTCAAGGCTTGTGTAACGTCCTGGGGCTGGATTCCTCCGGTTTCAGCGGCAGCCGCCGGCTCGGGCTCAGGAGCGGGAGGCGGCTCAGGGACAAAGGCGGGCGCCGGCGCGGGGGGAGCGGGCTCGTAGCTGCGGGAGCGCGCGGCCTCTGGTCCGTCCATCAGTTCTCTTGCTGCCTGTCTGAAGTTATCTCGTAATCCCATTTTCTTGCTCTCCTTCTTGATAATAATATCCAAAATTCATCCCTGCCGCGGCCAGGTAAATCGTCAGTCAGGGTAACTGTAAATCACTGGCTTTACCTCCGGCGTCAACGCGGCAAAGGTGAAGCCCGCCTTCTGGTAGCCCTCAATAATATCGGGCAGAGCCTCCACCACATTGGTAAACCGGGTGTTATCATGGGCCAGGAGAAATACCCGGCGCATAGTGTCTACGCGATCCAAGGCGTTTTCCACCAAGGTCTTGGCTGGAACATCCCCCCGCACCGCATCTCCGGTCTGGCGGTTCCAGTCGAAATAGACAAAGCCCCGGCGGACCATCTCGCTGATGATGTCCCGATAAGTAGCGCCGTTATAGGCGTTTACGCTCCCTCCCGGAAAGCGGAACACCTGGGGCGCGGAGCCTGTGGCCTCCAGGATGACCTGATACATGGCGTTAAAGTCCTCCAGATAGGCCTCTACCGAGGCGTAAATCTTGTTGTAGTCGTGGGAATAGGTGTGGATACCCAGCGTATGTCCGGCAGCGACGATGTCCCGCATCCACTGCTCCGCCTGCTCCGTTCCCTTGTTCACCACAAAAAAGGTTGCCTTCACATCATAACGCTCCAGCACCTCCAGCAGCTCCGCTGTCCGCTCTGAGGGGCCGTCATCAAAGGTGAGGTAGATTGTCTTCTCGATATCCACACTATTGCGCTCCACCGGCTGGGCATACAGGTCAGGGTAAAGGGCCTGATAGGAGGGAACCTCGGGCCGAGGGTCCTCCGGCTGTGAGGTCTCTCCCGGCTCGCTCCCATTTGGGGAAGCATCCCCTGGCGCCGCAGGGGGCGGGGACTGGCTGGCCTGCTGAAGCTTGACCAGCTCCGCTTTCGTCTGCACCAGCGACACACCAAACAGAATCGACAGCGTGGTGGGAATCAAAATGGCCAAAGCCAAAATCGCAAGAATCAGATGCTTGAAAAAACGGACACTTCCCATATATCCGCCCTTTTGAGAGGGCGGGTACTGCTGAGGGCTGTTCAGATCCGTCTCCTGGACCTGGGGTTCCTCCACAATTTCCTCCATGTGTTCCCCCCCCTTTCGCCCCTTTGGGCAAAATTAACCCTTATAAAAACCTGCATTTACATTTTCAGCATTCCTATTTTATAACAAAAATCTACAGATGGCAAGCCCTATTTTATTTTTCCTCATTTCCCAGGAAAAGGCCCCGCAGCTGCGGGGC
>JAAWEX010000209.1 GCA_022794495.1 Lawsonibacter sp.
GACCGGGAGGAGCTGGTCCAAAAGCTGGAGGGGATCAACTACCGCTACAGCCTGGAGCGCAACCAATTTCTCTAAAACAGCAAAAACCCGCCGCCGGCTTTCAAGCTGGCGGCGGGTTCGTTATGCTCAGTAGGTCCGCAGGACGCAGATGCTCTGGGCGCTGATCTGGGGCGGAAGACTGGCGGTCATCACACCGTTGAAGACGATCCGCACCTGGTCCCCGGCGGTCAGATTGCCGGTATTGTAATTGGTATTGACCAGAACCTGCTGCCCGTTGGCATTGTCAGTAACCAGAACCTGGGAAGTGTTCCAGGACTGGACGACGGTGGCCAGCATAGTCACCATGGAAGTGTCACCTCCTGTTGGATTGAATCCATGGTATCCTATGCGCCGGCGGGCAGAAGGGTGCTTACCGCCTGCCAGATTTCCTCGGAGACAGCGTCCACGTCCCGGTCTCCGTGGATGAAGATCACCGTCTCCCGGTCCTTCTCCAGCGCGAAGGCCTTGAAGTACTGCTCCCTGGTGCGGGTGAGCCGCTCCCGGGTCTCGAAGAGCTCGGTGCGCTCCCGGTTTTGGGCGATGCGGGCCAGGGCCAGCTCTGGGGAGACGTCGATAAACAGCGTGGCCGTGGGCCGGAGGAGCTGGGCGCAGGGGCGGTTGGCCTCAATGACCCACTCCAGGGGCAGGTCCACGCTCTGGTAGGCGTAGGAGGAGAAGTAGTAGCGGTCGCTGAGCACCGTAAGCCCCGCCTCCACCGCCTGGCACAGGCCCTCCTCCCTGTTGAGCAGGTGGTCCAGCCGGTCGGCGGTGAAGAGGGGGGCCGCTGCCCGGCTGTCGCACTCCACCTGCCCGGTGAGGACCTGCCGCAGCAGCTTCCCGATGGGGCGGCCGGTGGGCTCGCAGGTGGTCAGGCAGGGGACGCCCGCCGCCTCCAGCCTTTGGGCCAGCAGCTTCAGCTGGGTGGTTTTACCGCTGCCGTCGATGCCCTCCAGGGCAAAGAATTGCCCGCTCATTGGAAAAACCTCTCGATCTCTTCCCGCTTTGCCTGTACGTTCCCCTGGACAAAGTCGGGCTTGCCGCCGCCCCCGCCGCCGAGGGCCTGCCTCATCTCCTTCGCCAGGTCCCGCAGATCGCCTCCCGCCTGTCCGGCGGCGTATTTGTACCCCCAGCCGTCGCTGCCGGAGAAGCAGGCGCACCGGCCCCCGCAGGTGCGGAGCACCGCGTCGCACAGCCGGCGCAGGGCGTCGGGGGACAGGCCGTCCTCGAAGAGGACCACATCCCCGGCTCCGGCGTACTGTGCGGCCAGGGCGGCAAAGCGGCTCTCCTCCAGGGACATGACCCGGGCCTTGAGCTCCCCGTTTTTTGCCAGCAGCTTCGCCACCGCCCCCGCCGTTTCAAAGGGCTTGGCGGACAGGGAGCGGGATACCTGGACGTTCTGGTCCCACGTCCGGTTCAGATAGCGGAAGGCCCGGCCGCCGCACACCAGCTGGATGCGCACCCCGTCCCGGAACTTCTCCATGGACAGCAGCTTGACCAGTCCCACCTGGGCGGGGTGCTGCACGTGGGTGCCGCAGCAGGCACAGCAGTCCGCCCCGGGGAACTCCACAATCCGTACCTGGCCGGTGAGCTCCTTTTTGCTCCGGTAGTGGATTTGCTCCAGCTCCTGAGGAGATGGGTAGGTGATGTTCACCGGCAGGTTTACCTGCCAGAGGTGCCGGTTGGCGGTCTCCTCCAGGGTGGCAAGCTGCTGCTCGGTGAGGGGGAGGTCAAAGTCGATGGTGATTACCTCCGCCCCCATGTGAAAGCCCACGTTCTCGCAGCCCCAGAGGTGGTGGGCCAGGCCGGAGACGATGTGCTCCCCGGAGTGCTGCTGCATCAGGTCAAAGCGCCGGTCCCAGTCGATTACCCCGGTGACCGCCGTCCCCGGCTCCAGGGGGTGGCTGCAGGTGTGGACGATCTCGCCCTCCCGGCTGTGGACCTCCAGCACCTTTGCCTTCCTCTCTCCGCCCGCCGGCTCCAGCCGGCCGGTGTCATAGGGCTGGCCGCCCCCCTCTGGGTAGAAGGCGGTGCGGTCCAGAATGACGTTGAAGCCCGTCTTCCCCTTTTCGCAGGAGAGAACGGTTGCCTTGAATTTGACGGTAAAGGCGTCCTGCTCGTATATTTTTTCGGTCATTGTATCACCATCGTTCTGTAGGGGGCGGCCTCTGTGCCGCCCCGTTACATTTATATTTACAGGGCGGGGCGGCGCGGAGGCCGCCCCCTGCGGCTATCATAGGTAGCTCTCGTCCCTCTCGGAGCGCTTGGCCCGCTGCATCAGGTCAGTGATGACGGCGTGGACATCCCGGCCCTCGTAGAGGACCTCGTAGGCCGCCTGTGCAATGGGCATCTCCACCCCCGCCTTCTGGGCCAGGGTGCGGGCGCTGTTGGCGGCGTAGTAGCCCTCCACCACCGCGCCGATCTCCTTCACCGCCTCCTCCACCGGCTTGCCCTGGCCGATGAGAATGCCGCACCGGCGGTTGCGGGAGTGCATGGAGCAGCAGGTGACAATGAGGTCGCCCACCCCGGCCAGGCCG
>JAAWEX010000198.1 GCA_022794495.1 Lawsonibacter sp.
AATCTGGGCAGCATCCATAAAATCACCACAAATAGTATATGGTCATTTTATATTTTTCTAAATGCTCTGTATTTACTCATATGATGATTGACATTCATCATTTTTGGTTTATAATATATCATGAGGTGAAAACCATGGAGTTATACGAGGAAATCATTCTCAATGTCCTGCGAAGCCAAAAGACAATAATAGACGTATCCTTTCCTGGGCTGACGCTCAGTTCAAAGGAGATCGTAGAGTCTGCCTCATATGGGGCTCTGCTTCAGATTCAGCATATCCTCAAGGACGAATCACTGAACGACCAGGAGTGCTTTTACAAAATTGAAGAGATTGTACGTGTCTTTGAGAGGTTGGGCAGCGACTGCGGCGGCCGGCATGACTTTGGATAAAAAATCCGCTCCCTTCGGAGCGGATTTTTTTGCTTATTCCTCAGCCATAGCCTTAGCGGCGGCGATGGCCTTTTCCTGGGCGGCGGGGGGGCAGTCCTCGTAGCGGACGAAATGGAAGGTGTAGGAGCCACGGGACTGGGTCATAGCCCGCAGGTCGATGGCGTAGGAGGTCATTTCAGCCATAGGCACCTCGGCCTCAATCACCTGGTCGCCGTCGCCGGTGGGGTTCATGCCCATCACGCGGCCCCGGCGCTTGTTCAAATCACCGATGACGTCGCCCATGTAGCTGTCGGGCACGGTGACCTTCAGCTCGCCCACAGGCTCCAGCAGCACGGGGTTGGCCTCGGGCATAGCGGCCTTGTAGGCCAGCTGGGCGGCGGTCTTAAAGGCGATTTCCGAGGAGTCCACCGGGTGGTAGCTTCCGTCATACAGCACGGCCTTCAGGTTGACCACCGGGTAACCGGCCAGGGGGCCGTGGACGCAGGCCTCACGCAGGCCCTTCTCCACGGCGGGGAAGAAGTTCTTGGGCACGGAGCCGCCGAAGACCTCCTCGGCAAAGACCATCTGCTCCTCCTCCAGGTTGGGCTCAAAGCGAATCCACACATCCCCGAACTGGCCGGAGCCGCCGGTCTGCTTCTTATGCCGCCCCTGCTTCTGCACGGTCTTGCGGATCTTCTCCCGGTAGGGCACCCGGGTCTCGCTGAGCTCGGCCTCTACGTTGAAGCGGCTCTTGAGCTTGGCCACCAGCACATCCACCTGGATGTCGCCGGAGCCGGTGAGCACCATCTGATGGGTCTCGCCGTTGTTCACCAGGTTGAAGGAGGGGTCCTCCTCGTTCAGGCGGTAGAGGCCCTGTGCCACCTTGTCCTCCTGGCCGCGGGTCTTGGGGGCGATGGCCACGGAGTAGCAGGGCTCAGCGAAGGGAATCTGTTTCAGAGAGACCACCTTGCGGCTGTCGCACAGGGTGTCGCCCGTCTTCACCTTGTCCATCTTGCCGATGGCGCCGATGTCGCCGCAGCTCAGCTCCTTGACCTCCTCGGCCTTCTTGCCGCGCATCACATACAGCCGGCCCAGCTTCTCGGCGGAGCCGGTGCGGGAGTTGACCAGGGACAGGTCAGAGGTGATGACCCCGGACAGGACCTTGATATAGGAGTACTTGCCGTACTGGTCAGAGACTGTCTTGAACACGAAGGCGGTGGGCACGCCGCCGGGAGAGACCACAAACTCCTCGGTCTCACCGTCCTGGCGGGTGGCCTTGTGATAGTTGCCCTCGGCGGGGGTGGGCAGCAGGTCCACGATGTAGTCCATCAGCATCAGCGAGCCCATGCAGTTCACGGCGGAGCCGCACAGCACAGGGAACATGGACAGCTCCCGCACGCCCTGGCGCAGGCCCTGGATCATCTCGGCGTAGGTAAAGTCCTCGCCGTCGAAGAACTTGTTCATAAATTCCTCGCTGGTCTCAGCCACAGACTCTTTCAGGGCGTCGTTAAACTCGTTAATCACCTCGGCCTTGCCATCGGGCAGCTCGATCTCCACCCGCTGGAGCTTCTGCATCTCATAGGCCCGCTTATTCAGCACGTCGATGATGCCGGTGACCTTTTTGCTGTCGTCCCAGATGGGGACCACCAGGGGGGCGATCTTGTTGCCGTACTTCTCCCGCAGGGCCTCAAAGGTGGCGTTGTAGTCAGAGTTGTCCTCGTCGGTTTTAGAGATGTAGATAAAGCGGGGCATGTTCCGCTCCTCGCAGTATTTCCAGGCCTTCTCCAGTCCCACGGAGATACCGTCCTTGGCGGAGCAGACGATAATGGCGGCGTCGGCGGCCCGGAGGGCCTCCATCACCTCGCCGGCAAAGTCGAAGCTGCCCGGGGTGTCCAGCACGTTGATCCGGCAGCCCTTATACTCGATGGGCGCCACGGCCAGAGAGATGGAAATCTGGCGCTTGACCTCCTCGGGGTCGTAATCGCATACGGTGTTGCCGTCGGCAGCCTTGCCCATGCGGTCAATGGCTTTGGTCATGTAGAGCAGGCTCTCGGCCAGAGCGGTCTTGCCGCTGCCGCCATGTCCGATCAGGGCCACGTTGCGGATGTTTTGTACAGAATAGCTCATAGTTGGTTCCACTCCTTATCGTTTGGTATCGCCCCGGACAAAGCTCGCAAATTGGGCGTTA
>JAAWEX010000199.1 GCA_022794495.1 Lawsonibacter sp.
GAGCAATCGAATCGGGCGCATCAACGAGGAGGTCCAGCGGGAGCTGGCCGCCCTCATTCCCACGGTGAAGGACCCCCGGGTGACGGGGATGATCTCGGTAACAGCGGCGGACGTGACCCCAGACCTGAAGTTTGCCAAGGTCTATATCTCGGTGTTAGATAAGGGCGACAGCGAGCAGGTGCTCAAGGGCTTGAAATCGGCGGCGGGCTATCTCCGCCGGGAGCTGGGCCGGGCGCTGAACCTGCGCCACACCCCGGAGCTCACCTTTTTCCGGGACGATTCTATGGCCAAGGGGGCGAAGATTCTGGAAATGCTCCGGGACCCGGAGGTGGTCAAGCCGGAGAACCCGGCCAACGCCCATATTATTTTGGAGGATGAGGAATGAACACCATAACTGCGGCCCAGGCGGCCGAATTTCTCCAGTGCCGGGACGGATATCTGATCCTCACCCACGTCCGCCCGGACGGCGACACCATCGGCTGTGCCGCCGGGCTGTGCCGGGCACTGCGTCAGATTGGAAAGACGGCGTATGTGCTGGAAAACCCTGAAATCACAGAGTTGTTTACGGATTATGTAGAAGGGTTGACAGTTGACGGGAAATTTGTCCCCCAAACTGTAATTTCGGTTGACATTGCCGCTGGCTCCCTCTTTCCCGCCCTGGCAAGGCCCTATCTGGACCGGGTGGACCTGGCCATAGACCACCACCCCTCCCAGGAGTTTTTCGCCAAGGCCACCTGCCTGAACAGCGAGAAGGCGGCCTGCGGCCAGATTGTCTATGAGATTGTAAACCAGTTCGCCCGGATCACCCCGGAGATTGGCGAGGCCCTGTATGTGGCCCTCTCCACCGACTGCGGCTGCTTCCAATACAGCAACACCGACGGCGAGGCCCACCGGACCGCCGCCGCGCTGATGGAGTCGGGCTTTGACCCCTATCCGGTCAACCGGAAATTTTTCCGCACCAAGACCTTCAAGCGTCTGAGGCTGGAGGGGATGCTTAGCGGGGGCATGGAGCTGCGGGACGGCGGCCAGACCGCCCTGGTCTTCCTCACCCGGCGGATGATAGACGAGGTGGGGGCCAGCGAGCGGGACATGGACGATATTTCCGCCTTTGTGGGCCAGATCGAGGGAGTCAAAAACGGTGTCACTCTGAAGGAGACCACCGACGGCCATGTAAAAATTTCCCTGCGCACCGACCCGGGCGACCTGAACGCCAGCAAGGTCTGTGCCCTGCTGGGGGGCGGCGGCCACGCCGCTGCCGCCGGGGCCATGCTGGAGGGGACGGTGGAGGCAGTCCGCCAGAGGGTCATTGACGCGATTGAGGAGGTGCGCAATGGCTAGCGGGATTTTAGTGCTCGAAAAGCCCGCTGGGTGGACCTCCATGGATGTGTGCGCAAAGCTGCGTGGGATTTTTCACGAGAAGCGGGTGGGTCACGGAGGGACGCTGGACCCCATGGCCACCGGCGTACTCCCGGTCTTTGTGGGCCGGGCCACCCGTGCGGTGGAGTTCGCGGAGAAATCCGACAAGGAATATATCGCCGGGTTAAAGCTAGGGGTCATCACCAACACCCAGGATACCACCGGCGAGGTTTTGGAAACCCGCCCCGTCCAGGTCAGCCGGGAACAGCTGGAGGCCGTTCTGGAGCAGTTCCGGGGGGATATTATGCAGATACCCCCCATGTTCTCCGCCATCAAAATCAACGGCAAGCGGCTCTACGAGCTGGCCCGGAAGGGCCGTGAAGTAGAACGGCCTGCCAGGCCGGTTACCATAAAGGCCTTGGAGCTGCTGGAACAGCAGGGGGAGGACCTTTACACAATCAAGGTCCGCTGCACCAAGGGAACCTACATCCGGACCCTGTGCCACGACATCGGCCAGGCCCTGGGCTGCGGGGGGTGTATGGCCTCCCTGCGCCGGACCATGGCGGCGGGGTTCACCCCGGAGGACACCTATTGGGAGTGGAACGAGCTGCCCACCATGGACTGGATCCTGCAATCGAAGTGCCCGGAGGAGTTTCTTCTGCCGGTGGACCATCTGTTCAAGGACCTGCCGTCAGTGGTCATCACAGGCCGGTCAGCGGTCTTGGCGCGGAACGGCGCGCCCTTCCCCGCCAAGGCCCCCCAGGGCTGTATGTCCACCTGGCGCGACGGCGGGCTCTGCCGCGTCTACGACGGCTATGAATTCCTGGCGGTGGGCCAATATGCGGGCAAGGAGATCAAAATTGTCAAAAGCTTTTTCGAGGTATAGGACTACTGACGTCATGTAGGGCAAGGGCTCTGCCCTTGCCTTTACAGAGACGAGTATCTACCCCAGGCAAGGGCAGAGCCCTTGCCCTACACACGGACAAAGGAGAAAACCAGACATGTCCAAACGAGTTATCGCCCTGGGCTTTTTTGACGGGGTGCATCTGGGCCACGGGGCGCTGCTCCGGCGGGTGAAGGAGACGGCGGACGCCCTGGGGGCGGAGCCGGCGGCCTTTACCTTCGACAAGAGCCCCACCGCCGCCCTCACCGGGCAGACC
>JAAWEX010000200.1 GCA_022794495.1 Lawsonibacter sp.
GCCGGCGTTGATTACCAAAATATTCATGGGAATCGTCTCCTTCTCAAATCAAATTTGGGTTGCCTCCCGGCTGGAAATGTACTACAATAGAGACAGCCCGGTCGATGCTTCTATTCTAACGCTTTTTTTCAAAATGGACAACCTCTTTTTTGATTTTCTTCCAGATATTTTTCACCAGGAGGACCGCCCTTGAAGACCATAGGAATCGTCGCGGAGTACAACCCCTTTCACACCGGGCACGCCTGGCATATTCAGCGGACCCGGCAGCTGTTTCAGGAAGAAACCGCTGTGATGGCCGTTATGAGCGGTAACTGGGTCCAGCGGGGGGAGTGCGCCGTCGCCGGCAAGTGGGCCCGGACGGAGATGGCCCTGGCCGGCGGTGTGGACCTGGTGCTGGAGCTGCCCACCGTGTGGGCCACAGCCTCCGCCGAGGGCTTTGCCAGGGGGGCGGTATCCCTTCTGGCGGCCACGGGAGTGGTGGACGTCCTCTCCTTCGGCAGTGAGGGCGGGGAGGCCGCCCCGCTGCGGACATTGGCCCAATGCCTTAACAGCCCGGAGTTTGCCGCCGCCCTGCGCCGGGAGTTAGGGCCGAAGCGGTCCTTCGCCCAGTGCCGCCGTCAGGCGGCGGCCCACTTGCTGGGTGAGGAGACCGCCGCCCTGCTGGACCTCCCCAACAACAACCTGGGGGTAGAGTACCTCCGCTTTCTGCCTCCAGACATGGAGGCGGTCGCCGTTCCCCGCCGGGGAGCGGGACATGACAGCGCCGCGGAGGAGGATGGCTTCCCCTCCGCCTCTCTCCTGCGCCGGAGGCTGCGGGCGGGAAAGGTGACAGGCGTTTCCCCTTTTCTCCCCCTGCCCTGGAAGGGAGAGGCCGCCGATATGACATACCTTGCACGGGCCCTCATCGCCCGGCTGCGCTCCATGACGCTGGAAGAGGCGGAGGCCCTCCCTGACAGCGGCGACGGCCTGGCCGCCCGATTGCTGTTCGCTGCCCGGCAGACGGCCAGCCTGGAGGAGCTGTACGCCCTGACCAAGACCCGGACCTACGCCCACGCCCGGGTCCGCCGTCTGGCCCTCTACGCCCTGCTGGGCCTGCGGGAGGCCGACCGCCCCGCCGCCCCTCTTTATATCCGGGTGCTGGGCTTCAACCACCGGGGCCAACGGCTCTTAAAGGAGATGAACGGGAGGGCCTCGCTCCCCTTCTTTGTGAAGGCCGCCCACATCCACGACAAAACCTTTTGCCGCTTTTCCTCTGAGGCCCAGGCCCTCTTTGCCCTGGAGGAACGTTTTACCGACCTGTACTCCCTCTGCTTTCCCACCCCCCGCCCCAGCGGGCTGGAGTGGACCTCCGGCCCTGTCATCGTAAAATAGGAGAATCTATGGAAACAAAGAAAAAAGCGCCCCGCGTCCACCGGATATGGCTCTGGCTGGGCAGTTTTACCATTCCCCTGGCCCTGGTCATCCTGTTTGAGGTCCTGAAAAATAGGCAGAGGCTCATGTCCGCCTGGGTATTTGGCGTCATGGCCCCGACAGAGCAGTTTTTCGGCCGAATATGGTCTGTCCTCCCCTTTTCGGCGGCGGAAGCGCTGTCCGCCCTGTTTCTGACCGGCAGCATCGCTTGGCTGGTATGGGCGGCGGCACAGGCCCTCCGGCGGAAAGCCCCTCTCCCCCTTCTGCGCGGGCTGGCCGCTCTGGGGGCGGTCTGGCTGTGGCTGTGGGCGGGGCTGTGCTGGCTGTGGAACGCCGCCTACTACGTCCCCACCTTCGCCCAGCGGGAGGGGCTGGAAACCGCCCCCTACTCGGTGGAGGAGCTGGCCGCTGTCACCGAATACTTCGCCCGTCAGGCCGCCAGTCTGGCCCCCCAGGTGCCCCGGGACGAAGAGGGGCATTTTGCGGAAAGCCTGTCCAACTGCTTCGACCGGGGGCCGGATATCTACCAAAATATTGCGCTGGAATTTTCCACCCTGGACATAAAATCTGTAAGGGCAAAACCCTTGCTCTGCTCTCGGCTGCAAAGTATTCTCGGGTTCACCGGCATCTATTTCCCCTTTACCGGAGAGGCCAACGTGAATGTGGACGCCCCCGCCTGCCTGGTGCCCGCCACCATCGGCCACGAGATGGCCCACCAGCGGATGGTGGCCTCTGAGCTGGAGGCCAACTTTGTGGGGATCGCCGCCTGCATCTCCTGTGACGATGTGGTGTTTCAGTACTCCGGCTATCTCATGGGCCTGATTAACCTTTGCAACGCCCTGTACTCCGCCTCTCCTGACGCCTGGTACGACATTGCGGAGCGGACCTTCAACCGGGAGCTTGCCATCGACTGGAACGACAACAACGACTACTGGACAGCTCTGGAGTCCCCGGCAGAGGACGTGGCCGGGGATGTATACGACTCCTTTTTGAAGGGCAATAACCAGACGCTTGGCATCCACTCCTACGGCGCCTGTGTCGATCTGCTGGTAAGCTACTACGGTTCAAAAATGTAAAAAAGCCGCCTATAGGCGGCT
>JAAWEX010000201.1 GCA_022794495.1 Lawsonibacter sp.
GGGCCAGTATATCAAGAGCTGCACCGTGGCCGCCACCATGGGCCCCGGCGTCAAGGTCAACGGCGCCAAGCTGGTGTAACAGATTTGACAACATAAAAAATTCCCCCGGCCGCTGAGGCCGGGGGAATTTTTGCTGACAGGGCCCCGCCGGGACAAACCCCTTGCCTTTTGCCCTGGGCTGGAGTAAAATGGGGGCAGACAGCGCGGATAAGGAGGTTTTTCTATGGACAAAAAGCACCCAGGCGGGATGCGGTACAGCAAGGGCCAGTGCGCCCACTGCGGAGCGGTGACAGAGGTCAAGGAGTACCACAACCTGGACTGCTCCCGAGACCCTGACGTCAAAGGCCTGCTGATGTCAGAGGAGAGATTTTTTGAGTGGAAGTGCCCCGAGTGCGGCATGAAGGGCTTTTTTTCCTACCCCTGCTGGTACTTCGACCCGGAGAAGGGGCTGGGAATCGCTCTGATCCCGAATATTGATTCCTCCACCGGAGACCGGGCGCTCCAGAGGATGAACGCAAACCTGCGGGGGTTGGCCCGGCCTGGGATCACCCACCGAGCGGTGGGAAATTTCCTGGCTATGCAGGAGCAGATTGCGGCCCGGGAGTATGGCCTGGACGACCGGACGGTCCAGCTGGCCAAGCCGCTCATCATCGGCCAGCTCCAGTCGGAGGGAAAGCAGGTGTGGAACGGCTACTTTGTGCAGATTCTGGAGGACACCGGCGGAGAGCCCATCCCCGGCGTACTCTACATGAGCCCTGCCGGGACCGAGCCAGACTATTCCAAGCCCGTCTACTGCTATAACGTCTATCTGACCGACTACACGCCCCTGGCCGTCGGGGTGAATGAGCACGCCTTCCGGCTGCGCCAGGAGCAGCTGGAGCTGAGCGGAGCCCAGCCTGACAGCGGGGAGTTCCAGCTGTACGACTTGAACTGGGCCATTGATTTCTACAACGGTGGGGAGGAGCAGGATGTTTAACTTTTTCAAATCCAGGCAGAAGGGGACCAAGGACAACGGAACAGAGGGCCGCAGGGCGGAGAAGAGCCAGACCTTTGCCCAACCCCAGGGGCCCTGGGCCCAGGCGGAGGCGCTGATGGCCCAGGGGCGGGCGGCGGAGGCGCTGGAGCACTTTACCCAAAGCGCCATCCAGACCCGCGACCTCTCCCGCATGGACCTGGCGGAGCGGTGGCTGGAGGATCAGTCCATACTGGACCGGGCGGGAGAGGCGGTGGTTTGCCGGTTTGTGTCGGTGGTCACCATCACCGCGGGCGGCCTGGAGCCCGGCCGGTACTTTGCGTTGCTGGAGAAATGTCTGGCCGCCCTGGGGCGGATTGAGACCTCAGAGCCTCGGGCGGACGGCTCGGACCGCTACACCGTCGAGAGCAACCTGCTGCGCCGGATGGGCCGGCCGGAGGAGGGTCTGGAGGCGGCGAAGAGAGGGATACAGGAGCACAATTCCCCCTCTAACTATGTCTTTGCCGCGGTGTGCTGCCTGGCACTGGACGACCCGGAGCAGGCGGAGCAATACATTCGAGGGGGCCGGGCGCTGGTGCCGGGGAATCTGTCCACCACCAACGACCTGGCCGACTACTATCTGGAGCATGGAAACTTCGTCGAGGCCGCCCGGTGCTATCAGGAGGTGGTGGAGGAGAGCGGGGACACCGCTGATATTGAGTGGGCGGAGCCCTCCCTCATCTACTGCCGCTGGCGGGAGAGCGGCGACCCCATGGAGCTGGAGCGGCTGGCGCTGTGCGCGGCCTCCCGGCCGGGGAGCCAGCGCGGGGCCCAGCTTTGCCAGGCGGCCAGCGCCGCCCAGGCTGAAAAGGCGGAATCCAAACACTAAAAGGAACGGCCCCCCAGCGTGTAGCTGGGGGGCTGCTGTTATCTGTTGGCCCGGCCGTGGTGGGGGTGGTCCATTACGGTCTTGCAGGCCCGGGTGAGCTGGGCGAAAATGGTGGTGCTGTACCGTCCCTCGTAGACGGTGAGCATGGGGATGCGGTTCAGCTTGGAGAGCACCACATATTTGGGGACCAGGTTGTTCAGCGTCAGGGCTTTCACGTCGGCCTCGCAGTGCTTGCAGGAGCACAGGCCGAACTTTTTGATATATTGGGGGGCCTTTTCCTCCACCAAAGTCTGCATAATGTTGACGTAGGTGACGTCCTCGTCGTCCTCGGGTGCGGGAGGGATGGGGAGGTCGGACTCCCCGCTGACGCCCACGCCGGACAGCATCCGTTCGATCTCCTCCTGGCTCATCTTGCCGCCGGAGGGGGCGGCGGGCGCGGGTTCGGGCTCGGGCTCAGTGCCCATGCCGGAGAGCATCCGCTCGATCTCCTCCTGGCTCATCTTGCCGCCGGAGGGTGCGGCGGGCGCGGGCGCGGGTTCGGGCTCGGGCTCAGCGCCCATGCCGGACAGCATCCGTTCGATCTCCTCCTGGCTCATCTTGCCGCCGGAGGGGGCGGCGGGCGCGGGTTCGGGCTCGGGCTCAGCGCCCATGCCGGACAGCATC
>JAAWEX010000015.1 GCA_022794495.1 Lawsonibacter sp.
TTGTATGACGTCATACAATACTAGCACAGTTTGTATGAAAGTTCAAGAGGCAGCTTCGCTGCTGAACCAATTTTAAGGAGGAGCAAACATGAAAAAACTGATTTCTGCCTTGCTTGCAGGCGCTATGGTGTTCTCCCTGGCCGCCTGCGGCGGCGGCAACGGCAACAACGCCGGTTCCAACCCGCCTGCCGCCAGCAATCCCCCCGCTGCGAGCAATCCCCCCGCCGGCAGCAATCCCACTGACACCAAGATTGACCCCGTCACCCTGACCATCTACTCCCCCGGCAACGAGAACTCCGTGCCCACCAAGACCATCATTGAGTACGCCCGCCTGGTGAGCGAGGCCTCCGGCGGCGCCATCACTTTGGACGTCCACCACTCCAACGAGCTGGGCAACGACGCCGAGGCCATCGAGTCCACCCGTATGGGCACCATCGACATCATCTTTGCCGGCACCTCCGGCTTCACCTCCTTCTATGAGCCCGCCAAGGTTCTGGACCTGCCCTTCCTGTTCAACAGCGCCGAGCAGGCCTACGAGGTGACCAACGGCGAGATTGGCGAGCAGATCTTCGCCGGCTTCGGCGATTTCGGCCTGGTCTACCTGTCCGAGGGCGACAACGGTATGCGCCACATCTCCACCACCAACCGGCCCATCCACACCGCCGCCGATGTGGCCGGCCTGAAGATCCGCGTCCCCACCAGCCAGCTGTATCTGGACGTGTGGGAGGCCCTGGGCGCCACCCCCGTGGCCCTGGCTCTGCCTGAGCTGGCTCTGGCCCTGTCCAACGGCACCGCCGAGGGTCAGGACAACGCCACCTATCACCTGGTCGCCAACGCCACCTACGACGACATCAAGTACTTCTCCAACATCAACTACATGTGGATGGGCTGCACCATGGCCGTCAACGCCAACACCTGGGGCAAGCTGGACCCCGCCGTCCAGGCCATCCTGAAGGAGCAGGCCAAGGCCGCCGCCAAGTACAGCTTCGACACCATCGCCGCCGACAACGAGACCGCCACCAAGACCCTCCAGGACGCCGGCGTGGAGTTCGACTTCGAGCCCGACGTGCAGTCCTTCAAGGACATGCTGGGCGGCGACAGCTACTATGACCGCTACAAGAGCGAGACCTGGTACGACCAGGCCCTGCTGGACGCCATCCTGGGCGCTGTCCGCTAAACGTAAATAAGCGATAAAAAAAGACAGCTGCATAGGCCCCCGCCTGTGCGGCTGTCTCTATATCATGAGGGAGGGTACATGAAAGTATTCCGAAAAATTACCGACGTCATCGCCAAAGTCTGCGAGATAATCTGCATGGTGATGATCGCCGCCCTAGTGCTGGTCATTGTGATTGAGCTGCTGCGCCGCAATTTCCTGAATCAGTCCTACCGCGGCACCATCGAGGTTTGCGGCATCTGCTTTTTGTGGATGGCCTTTATCGGCCTGATCCCCCTGTATCACGACAGCGGCCTGATGCGCCTGGACTTCCTGGTGGCCAATGCCAAGGGCCCCATCGGCGAGGTGCTGTACTTCGCCAACAAGCTGTTCAGCCTGATGCTGGGCGTGGTTATGGTTATCGCCTTCCGGGCCCAGCTGGAGTATGTGGGCACCCGCTTCTACTCCACCTTTACCTTAAAGGTCCCCTACACGGTTCAGTATATCCCCATGGCCCTGGCCGGGGCCTATATCGCCATCGTCTCGGTCCAGCACATGATTGAGCGGGGCCTGTCCTTGGCCGGCCGTAAAGAGCTGGGAGGTGAGCGGGCATGATTGTATTTCTGATTGGATTTGTGGTCCTGCTGCTGATCGGCGTGCCCATCAGCATCTCCATCGGCGCTTCCGCCGTGCTGGGCTGCCTGTCCCTGGGCTACCCCCTGGTGGTCATCGGACAGAAGATGGTCAGCGGCGTCGACTCCTTCCTGCTCATCGCCGTGCCCCTGTTCATCCTGGCCGGCAACCTGATGAACGCCGGTAAAATCACCGAAAAGCTCTTCGATACCGCCAAGGAGCTGGTGGGCTGGATTCCCGGCGGCCTGGGCCACGCCAACGTGGTGGCCAGCATCATTTTCGCCGGCATGTCCGGCTCCGCCGTGGCCGACGCCGGCGGTCTGGGCGCTATCGAGATGGAGGCCATGAAGACCAACGGCTACGACGAGGAGTTTGCCGGCGCGGTCACCGCCTCCTCCTCTGTCATCGGGCCTATTTTCCCGCCCTCCATCCCCCTGATTATCTACGGCAGCGTGGCCAGCGTCAGCGTAGACAAGCTGTTCATGGGCGGCGTGGTCCCCGGTGTGCTGATGGGCGCGCTGCTGATGATTATGATCCTGGGGTTCGCCATCTTCCGCAAGTATGAGCGCCACCCCTTCCACCTGATGAAGCTGCTCCGGCAGACCCTCTACTCCATCCCCGCCATTGTCACTCCCCTGATTATCCTGGCCGGCTTTGTGGGCGGCTGGTTCACCCCCACCGAGGCCTCTTCCATCGCGGTGATCTACTCCCTGATTATCGCCCTGCTGGTCTACCGGACCCTGGACCTGAATAGCTTCCTCAAGTGCCTGAAGGACTCCGCCATCTCCTCGGCCAACACCCTGTTTATCATCGGCACCTCCACCCTGTTTACTTACGTGATGGCTATGGAGGGCATCTCCCGCCAGTTCTCCGGCTTTATCCTGGGTATCAGCGACAACCCCGCCGTGGTCCTGCTGGTGATCAACCTGCTGCTGCTGGTGCTGGGCATGATTATGGAGCCGGGCGCTATCCTCACCCTGATGCTCCCCGTGCTGCTGCCCATCGCCAACGGCCTGAACCTGGACCTGGTCCACTTCGGCGTGATGGTGGTGCTCAACCTGATGATCGGCCAGGTTACCCCGCCCTTCGGCGTGTGCCTGTTCGTCATCTCCGACGTGAACAAAATCAAGCTGGAGAAGCTGTATAAGTCTATCCTCCCCTTCCTGATTCCCCTGATTCTCACACTGCTGATTGTTACTTATTTCCCGCCTGTTGTCACATGGCTGCCCAATGTTCTGCTGGCAGCACCCTGATATTGGATTTGAATAAGAGAGGAGCTTTTTCCCATGAATGATGAACTTTTCAGCGTAGAAAACAAAATCTGCATTGTCACCGGCGGCCTGGGCCAGATCGGTAAAAACTTCGTCCAGGAGCTGTGGGCCCGCAGAGCGAAGGTGGCCGTGTGGGGCCGCACCATCAACAACGAGCGCATTGCCAAAACCCTGGGCGAGAAGGCGCTCAGTGATCCCAGCCTCCGGTTCTACTCGGTGGACATCAACCAAAAGGCCACTCTGGAATCCGCCCTGGACGACATGGAGGCGGCCTGGGGCAGCGCCCCCGACGTGCTGGTGAACAACGCCGGCATTGACACCCAGCCCTCCGCCCCTCCGGAGGTCTCCGGCCCCTTTGAGAACTTCCCCGAGGAGGTTTTCCGCGAGGTGGTGGATATCAACCTGGTGGGCACCTTCCTGGCCTGTCAGGCGGTGGGCGCCCGGATGGTAAAGGCCAACAAGGGCGGCTCCATCATCAACGTGGGCTCCATCTACGGCATGCTCTCCCCCATTCAGGACATCTACGCCTATAAGAAGGAGCGCACCGGTGTGCCGTTTATCAAGCCGGTGGCCTACTCCGCCGCCAAGTCGGGCATCTACAACCTGACCCGCTACCTGGCCACCTACTGGGGCAAGCAGGGCATCCGGGTGAACACCCTCACCCCCGCCGGTGTGTGGCGCGACACCCAGGACGAGACCTTCCAGGCCAACTTCTGCGCCCGCATGCCTATGGGCCGCATGTCTCAGGAGAACGAGTACAACGGCGCGCTGATCTTCCTGGCCTCCCAGGCCTCCTCCTTCATGACCGGCTCCAACCTGGTGATCGACGGAGGATGGACGGCATGGTAAATGTGAAGCCGGAGCAGTTCGCCCGCATCTGGTCCGCCCTCATCACCCCCACCAGGGAGGACGAGAGCGTCAACTATGAGGCTCTGGAGCAGGTTGTGGAGCTGCAAATTCAGGACGGCGTGGAGGGCTTCTACTGCTGCGGCTCCTCCGGCGAGGGTCTGCTCCTCACGCTGGAGGAACGCAAGCAGGTGCTGGAGCACGTGGTCAAGGCGGCAGACGGCCGGGTACCCGTGATCTCCCATGTGGGCACCATCCGCACCAGGGACGTCATCGACCTGGCCCGGCACGCTATGTCCGCCGGGGCTATGGCGGTGTCGATGATCCCGCCCTACTACTATAAATTCTCTATGGACGAGATCATGGGCTACTACGAGGATGTGATCCGGGCCCTGCCCGACGTGCCCGCCATCGTCTACAACATCCCTCAGTTCACCGGGGTGGAGTTCAACAAGGACAACGCCGGCCGGCTGCTGGCCAATGAGAACATTGTTGGCATTAAGCACACCTCCACCAACCTGTACGGACTGGAGCGAATGGGCCAGGCCTTCCCCGGCAAGGCCCTGATCAACGGCTTTGACGAGCAGCTCCTGGGCGCTATGTCCATGGGCTCCTGCGCCACCATCGGCACTACCGTCAACCTCTTCGCCCCCCTGTTCCACAGGGTGCGGGACGCCTTTGAAAAAGGCGATATGGCCCAGGCCTACCGCTGGCAGCACGCCATTAACCAGCGGGTGGAGGCCACTGTAAAGGTCGGCATCTTCAACGCCATGAAATACGGCTGGACCCTGCGCGGGGTGGACTGCGGCTTCTGCCGCTCCCCCTTCAAGCCTCTGGACGAGGCCGCCCGCAAGGCTATGGCCGAGGTGATGGCCCTGCCGCTGGAGTAAGTCCCCTCTCCGCCCAAAAGTCAGGCCGCAAAATCACGTTTGGGTCTTGCATCTTGCTGGAATATTTTATATAATGCAGAGGCAGGGCTTTCTCCAAAAGCCTGAGACAGATAACACAAGAACGCGTCCGGGCTCCGGGGCGTGCCGGCACCGGCGGCCTTGGAGTCCGGATATAAATTCAGGAGGGATGACAGTATGCTGAAAAAACCAAAGATTCTTGTGGTGGGCAGCTTTATGATGGACCTGATCGCCTCCACCTCACGGGCTCCTCAGTCCGGCGAGACGGTGATTGGGAAGAAATTCCAAACCGCCCCCGGCGGAAAGGGGGCCAATCAGGCCGTCCAGTGCGCCCGGCTGGGGGCCCAGGTCACCATGGTAGGCCAGGTGGGCGACGACGCCTTCGGCAAAATCATGACCGACACCGCCGCCGCCGCCGGCGTGGACGTCTCCCACGTCTCGGTGGACAAAACTGAGTCCTCCGGCGTGGGCCACATTCTGCTGGAGGTGACGGAACACGGGGCCCAGAACCGGATTACCGTCTGTCCCGGCGCAAACTTCACCCTGACGGTGGAGGACGTGGCCTGGCTCAAGGACGAGATCAAAAACTTCGACTTGGTGATGATGCAGTTTGAGCTGCCCATGGAGGTTGTGGAGTCGGTGGCCCAGTGGGCCCACGACGCGGGTGTGATTGTGATGATTAACCCCGCCCCCGCCGCCCCCATGTCGGACAAGCTGCTCTCCTGTGCCACCTACCTCTCCCCCAACGAGCACGAGGCCGCCATCCTGGCTAACCACTCCATCCGCGTGGACAACGGCATTAACTTTGACGACGTGGATGTGGTCTCCAAGGCCTTCCAGGCCAGAGGCGTGGGGAACCTGATTATCACCATGGGCGAGAACGGCTCTATCGTGGCGGGCAAGGATGGCATCCACCACACCCACTGCGTCAAGATGCCCCATGTGGCCGACCCCACCGCCGCCGGCGACTCCTTTGTAGCCGCCTTCTGCACCGGCCTGACCGCCGGCCTGCCCCAGGGCGAGGCCCTGGCCTTCGCCAGCCACACCGCCGCCATCACCGTCTCCCGCATGGGGGCCATGCCCAGCCTGCCCACCGTGGCAGAGGTCCAGTCCCTGCTTCGGGAGCGGGGCTATACCGGCTTCGACCCCGCAGCGCTGGACGCCCTGAAATAATGTATTAAGGAGTGCATCATCATGCTCAAGCAAGAGAGCAAGCAGGCTGTCAAGGCCTTCTTTGACAGCGTGGACACCGAGTTCAATACCTTTCTGAAGGCCCGCACCGCCGAGGAGTACGAGGCCGCCGCCCAGCTGATTCTGGACGCCCAGGCCAAGGGCGGGCGGCTCCACATCACCGGCATTGGCAAGCCCGGCCATGTGTCGGCCTATATGGCCTCCCTCTTCTCCTCCACCGGCAATCCCTGCTACTTCCTCCACGGCACCGAGGCCGTTCACGGCTCCTGCGGCCAGCTGGCGGCGGGGGATGTGGTCATCTGCATCTCCAACTCCGGCGAGACCGGCGAGCTGAAGGCCACCGTGCTGGCCATCAAGAACAACGGCTGCAAGGTCATCGGTGTGTCGGGCAACCCCGAAAGCTGGCTTGCCAAGGAGAGCGACGCCTTCCTCATCGCCGGCGTCAAGGCCGAGGGCGGCCCCCTGAACCGTGCCCCCCGGAACTCCATCCTGGCCGAGACCCTTACCCTCCAGGCCCTGTCTGTGGCCCTCCAGGTGGAGAAGGACTGGGACCCTGTGAAATATGTCCGCTGCCACCCCGGCGGAAAGCTGGGCGAGCTGCGGGAGAATGAGAAATAAGGAGGCAGTCCCATGCTGAGAGGTAAACTGATTCACCCCGACATTATGGCCGCCCTGGCCCTCTGCGGCCACGGGGACAAGGTGCTCATCGCCGACGGCAACTACCCCCTGGACTCCAAGACGGGCAATGTGGAGACCGTCTACATGGGCCTGACCCCCGGCCTGCCCACTGTCACTGACGTGCTGGAGGCCATCCAGAGCGTGGTGAACATCGAGAAAGCCGAGGTGATGGACCCCGCCGACGGCACCACGCCGGAAATCTTCGGCCAGTTCCAGTCCATGCTGGGCGGCATGGAGCTGGACCTGCTGGGCCGGTACGAGTTCTACGACGCCTGCTGCCTGCCCGGCGTCCGCCTTGCCATTTCCACCGGCGAGAAACGGACCTTCGCAAATATTCTGGTGACCATCGGCGTCGCCTGACCCCCGCCAAATCCATCCGCCGCGCCCGGTCGGGCGCGGCGGATTTTTGTGTCTCACCGGACGAAATAGAAAATTATTTGCCAATTTGCTTGAATTACCCCCTCCGCTGTGGTATTATAATCCAAGTATTTTACAGAAGAAAAAGAGGGAAGGCAATGAGAGTGTTGATGATCCTCCCGGCCTACAACGAGGAGGAGACCATCCTGTCCACCGTCGGTCAGATCCAAACCGCCCAGCTGCCCCAGGAGCTGGAGGTGGACTATGTGGTCATCAACGACGGATCCTCCGACGCGACCGAGCGCATCTGCCGGGAAAACCACATCCGCTGCATCTCCCTGGTGCAGAACCTGGGAATCGGCGGCGCGGTGCAGACAGGCTATCTCTACGCGGCCCTGGAGGGCTACGATATCGCCGTGCAGTTCGACGGAGACGGCCAGCACGACATCCGCTCTCTGGCCAGCCTCACCGCCCCCATCGCCGCCGGCGAGTGCGACTTCACGGTGGGCTCCCGGTTTCTGGACGGCTCCTCCACGTTCCGCTCCTCCGCCTTCCGGCGGATCGGCATCAGTTATCTCTCCCTTCTTATCCGCCTGCTCACAGGACACCGCATCGCCGACGTCACCTCGGGCTACCGGGCCGCGGGGCGGAGCGCCCTGGAATACCTGGCCCGCAGCTACCCCGTGGACTACCCGGAGCCGGAATCCCTGGTCCACCTGTTCAAGCAGGGCTTTCGGGTTCAGGAGGTGCCGGTCAATATGTTCCAGCGCAGCGCCGGACGCTCCTCCATCAGCCCCCTGCGCTCGGTCTACTATATGATAAAGGTTACCCTTGCCATTCTATGCGCCGCCATGCAGCGCGGCGGAAGGGAGTGAGTTGCTGTGAGCCCCTTTTTAAGAGCCGAGATGATCGTACTGGCCTTGCTCATTGTGACCATCATCGTTCGGAGCGTCAACCGGAAAAAGCTGCGCATCCAATACTCCTTTGCCTGGCTGGTGATCGCCGCGGCCCTGCTGGCCGTGGCCTTTTTCCCGGCATTGTTGTGTGGCTGTGCGGCATCACCGGGATCGAGACCCCGTCCAACCTCATCTATCTGTTCGGTATCCTGATTCTGCTGCTGATCTCCTTCTACCAGACCGCGCTGCTGTCCAAGCAGGCCGACCGGATTACCCGCCTGACCCAGGTGCTGTCCATTGAAAAATTTTACCGGGAGCAAAAGGAGGCTGACCGCACTGATGAAGAAACCACGAAATAGCCTTCCCCGTCTGGGGGCCGGCGGGGCCTCCCCCGCCCTGCAATATGGGGCGCTTCTGGCGGTGTGCCTGTTCGCTTTCGCCATCGCCATCGTCTATCTGTACTACTTCGGGCTGTACAACACCAATTATTGGCCCGACGAGGGCCGCTACATCGCTATGGCCCGGCGTATCCTCACCGAACACGTCTACAGCTACTGGGGCGAGGGCTCTGACGCCTATGTCTCCTTCGGCTTCCCCCTCTTCCTCACGGCAGGGATGGCCCTGTTCGGCGCGGATGTAAAGGGCATTCTGTGCATCAAAATTCTCCAGTGCTTTCTGGCCGCGGTCACGGTGTTTCTTACCTACCTCCTGGGCCGGATGCTCACCCAAAAATACAGCGTGGGCCTGATCGCCGCCGTCATCATCGCCCTGAATCCCGTGTACTACCTGTATACCTCCAGGCTGCTCACCGAGACCTTCTATTTCTTCACCATGATGCTCTTTTTTGTGGTCTTTCTCTGGGCCCGCCGGGGGGAGAAGCTGTGGCGGTACGCCTTGGCCGGTGCTCTGTTCGCCTTGACTGTGATGGTCCGGCCCCTTATTGTGGTCACCCTGCCCTTTTTATTCCTGCCCAGCCTGGTGGAGCGCTGGAAGCAGTGGAAGGTATTTTTCACTCCTGTCCTGCTGTTTTCCGCGGGTTTTATTGCGGTATGCCTGCCCTGGTGGATTCGGAATCTGGTCACGCTGGGCCAGTTCATCCCCCTGGCCACCCAGACCAACCCCATCTACGCCGGCCTGGCCCCCAATCCAGACGCCATGGGCCTGACCGATCCCGGCAGCTTTATGGGCAATCTCAAGCTGCTGTTCCGGCTGATTGCAGAGGACCCCGTGGGGACCCTGCACTGGATGACCTTCGGCAAGTTCGACATCTTCTTTATGCAGCCGGTGGCCATGACGCCTGAGACCATCTCTACCTTTATGCAGGGCATCACCGTCTGGCTGGGGCTGTTCGGCGCTCTGCGGACCCTGTTCACCCGGCGCTATTGGGGCCCCACGCTGGTGTTCTGGGCCTATCTGGCCGCCTCCTTCCTGTTCATTCCCGTCTCCCGCTATGCTTTGCAGTATTTCCCCTTTATGGCCATCTGCGCCGGTTACCTCCTGGTAACCTCCTTCTCCAACCGGGAAGACCCATAAAAAATATAAACCCGCCCGCCGGATTTAAGAGCGTTGTTTCAGAGATCCTGTAGGGGCGGCTATCAGCCGCCCGCGGGCGCATACTATGCGCCCCTACATAATGGTCTCTGCTCCCAACGTCCAGTCCGGCGGGCAGGTTTATTTTATGCACTTTTTGCCTTTACCTGTTGACCTCCCGCCGGTCTGTCCGGCCCATGAGCCAGTCCACAGAGACGTCGTAATAGTCGGCAATTTTCATCAGGGTATCATAGTGCGCTTTTGCTCCATCCGATTCCAGGCGGTTATAACTTCTCAAAGGCATACCCAGGCTTCTCGCTGTGCTCTCCTGTGTTGCTCCCTTTTCGTCCCGAAGAATTTTCAGCCTTTCATTAAAAATCATATATACACCTCTTGACAGGACACTAATGTCCTGCTATAATAGTCTTATCCGGTAACTTGAAATAAACTGGAGGGTAAACCATGGACGTCGAAATTCCTCAAATTGTCGAGCTCATCTATCACGGCATGGTCACCGGGCCCGACCCGAGGCTCTGGCCGGAGCACATGAGGGACGACCCCGTCAGGGCCCACGGCCTCTGGTCCTTCTACAGCGGGCTGTGCATGGGCCTCCAGCTGGGCGCCGGCTGTATGCGGGAGTCCTAGCTGTGGGGCTCTTGCGGGCCGCCGAGGGCGGCAGCCCCTACTTTTTCTTCCTGCGGTCCTCGTCCACCTCGTAGGCCTTGATAATCTTCTGCACCAGGGCGTGGCGGACCACATCGGCCTCGCCCAGGCGGAGGATGGCGATATCCTCCACCCCCTTCAGCACACGCATAGCCTCCCGCAGGCCGGACACCTTGTCCACCGGCAGGTCGATCTGGGTGATGTCGCCGGTAATGACGATTTTCGACCCGAAGCCCAGCCGGGTGAGGAACATTTTCATCTGCTCCCGGCTGGTATTCTGCGCCTCGTCCAAGATAATAAAGGAGTCGTCGAGGGTGCGGCCCCGCATGTAGGCCAAAGGCGCCACCTCAATATTTCCCCGTTCCAGGTACTTCTGATAGGTCTCGGGGCCCAGCATCTCAAACAGGGCGTCGTAGAGCGGCCGGAGGTAGGGGTCCACCTTAGATTGCAGGTCGCCGGGGAGAAAGCCCAGCCGCTCCCCCGCCTCCACAGCCGGGCGGGTGAGGATAATGCGGTTGATCTCCTTCGCCCGGAAAGCCGCCACGGCGGCGGCTACCGCCAGATAGGTTTTCCCCGTGCCGGCGGGCCCGATGCCCAGGGTGACCACGTTGTTTTTAATCGCCTCCACATACCGCTTCTGGCCCAGGGTCTTGGCCTTGATGGGCTTGCCCTTGGCGGTAACGCAGATCACGTCCCCCGCCAGCTGGACGATCTGGCTCTCCTTGCCCTCCCGCACCAGCTGGACGATGTAGCGGACGTTCTGCTCATTGATGACCTCCCCCTTGGAGGCCAGGGTCATCAGGTTTTCGATGGCCTTTACGGCATGCATAACCCCTTCCGGGTCCTCTCCCGCCACCTTGAGCATAGAGTCCCGGCTTACCACCGTGACCTCCATTTCCCGCTCGATAATACGGATGTTCTCGTCGAAGGAGCCGAACACGTTGATGGTCTCCTCCAGACGCTCTAAACTGATGGTCTGTTCTGTCATGGGCAAACGATCTCTCCTTAGTATGGTTGTAGGGGCGGCCTTAGCCGCCCGATTTCCTTTCCGTGTTTTGGGCGGCCAAGGCCGCTCCTACGGGCTTTCCTGTAGGTTCTCCTCCCCCGGCCGCTCCTGGCCAATCTCCTCCAAGCACTGGGCGGTCAGGGTGACCTCCAGCCGCCCGCCGCTCACTCTGGCGGCAAACTGGATGGACTCCACCTCTCCCTCCTCGCCGATGAGGGCGGCCAGCCTCTTTTGCAGCTGCTCCTCCAGCAGGACCTGGGCGGCATCCCGGTCCACCGCCGTCCTTTTGGGGGTATACGCTTGGAAGGTCTCCCGAACCAGGATCAGGGGCAGCGCCTGGCCGCCGGGGAGATGGGCCTGGCGTACTGTTGTCATTTTATCATACTTTGGCCAGGAAATACCAGCGTTTCCAAAAATTTTTATGCGCCGACCAAAAAAATTTACCGACCAGACGCTTTTTTCCGCCCCAGTGTAGTCCTTCACCTCAACCTCCGCCGGGATGACAGCGGTGAGGACCCGCCAGGTCCGGGCCCAGACCCGCCCCCGGGCATGGGTCCGGTACTGGATGGTGGGCATGTCGCTGTACTGGGGCGGCTCCATGGTGACGGTCCCGGAGATGAGCACATCCCCTCTCGCCACCACGTCCCCCTCCTGAACCGCGGCCTCCCCCTGCTCCGGCTCCAGGTGGATGACCACCCCGTCCGCCTGGGACACAATGTCAAAGTATCCGGACTCGTCCAGACGCTCCGGCTGCTTGACCGATTCCCGGACCACCACCTCTACCCGGGTCCCGTGGAGGTTAATGGCCATCCAGGACAGGTCCTCCAGCTCCAGAAGAGCCTCCTGAACCAGCTGCTTCCGGTTCAGGGAGGGGCCGTAGACGCCGGGGCGCACCCCCAGCCGGCGAAGCTGGCTGAGAATCACCGCGGTGGGGACGCGCTGGTTGCCCGATACCTCCACAGTGAGGACGAACCGGGACAGGAAGCTCACCGCGCACAGGGCAAAGGCCAGCCCGATGAGAAAGGCATACCGGGTGCGGAACCGGCCCAGGAAGTCGGGCAGGCCCCGGCTGGACTCCCTGACCGCCTCATACCCTGCCTCTCGGGCCAGATCCTCCAGCCGCGCCAGCGTGTACCGCCGGGTGGTAAACCGGACGGTGTGCTCATCCAGCCACTCCATGGCCCAAAATTCGATCCCCGCCTGGGCACACAGGTTAATCAGCCGCTCGGGAAAGGGACCCGTCAGCCGCAGCACCACCACGCCCCGGATCAGATTCATCAGATGCCGCATGTCCGCCCTCCTATGCCAGCGTGATCTGGGAAATCTTCCCGGTAATCAGCAGCTCGATCCCCGTCATGGCCCGCAGCTCCAGGTCCTGACCGGCAATCTTAATGAGGTAAATCCCGCCGCTGACGTGGATCTCCTCCCGGCCGTAGGCCAGGATGCCTTTGTGGTTCTCCACCCGCAGCTCCCCGCTCCCCACCAGCTCCAGCTTGGGCAGACCCGCCAGGGCGTCGGCGGGCAGGTCGAAGACCTCCGCCGTCCGCTCCAAAAATCCAACGCGCCGGGACTTCATAAAAATCACCTCTCCCCTATTTGTATGACGGGGAGAGGCGAAACTTTCTGTCTTTTTAGCTGTGGACCAGCGGCTCGTAATCCTCATATACCCGCTCTCTCCCCCGGACCAGGGGACCGTGGTAGACATAATAACTCCAGTGGGGGTCCATAAAGCCGTCGTCCACCTCCACCAGGGTCTGGCCCTGATACGCCACCACCTTCTCCGTATCGCCAAAAGCAAATATCATCAGAACGGGCCCCAGCCAAAGGACGGCCAACAGGATCAGAATTGTGAGACACAGGAGCGCCCCCTTGACGGTCCTCCGGACAGCTGCGCCCACCAGCGGCCACTGTCTGGGTAGCAGGCAGGCCATCGTAAAAATCAGACCGATCCAGCCGCTGACCATCACGACGCCGAACAGTATGGCAGACGGCGCACTGCGCCACGCCAGCCCGAACCGCTCCAGCAGGAAGCCGCCCCCCACCAGCAGCCCCGCCGCGCCCAGAAATACCACAGCCGTTCGGACCAAATGCTTGTAATGTTCTTCCCCTTTACAGAACAGCAGACAGTACACCCCGGCGATTCCCAGCACTGGAACCCCTATCGCGGCCAGGGTAATGATTCCTTCCGACATTCCAAACATGAAACTGCTCCTTTCGCTATTCGATGGGGTCCACTGTGTTCAATATCCGCTCTGTGCCCCGGACCAGGGGGCCGTGATAGGCGTAATAGCTGTAGTCCGGGGACAAAAAACCCTCCCTCCGCTCCACGAGACGATGGTCCTGGCCAGATACCGCCGGTTTTTTCCCTGGCACCGAATCAGACAACTAATCCCAACCAGAGCCAGGAGCCAAAAGCCTATAAGGGCCATAGGAAACAGCAGATAGAAAGAGTCCTCCATTGTCCTGCCCCCTTAGATGGTCAAATCCTGGTTCTCTCTGTCTTCCTTGTCCAAGATACTCTCCACATAGGCCATAAATAAATTGATGAGGAACGTGGTAACCAGCAGGAAAATTGACACCTTCCGCACCGCCCCGATGGTATCCATCAGCGCGGACCAGTCCTCGATATTCACCAGATGCTCATCGTAGCAGATTTGAAGCCAAATCGCCAGACAACAGGCCCCCATACTGAGGATGTGCGCATAGCGCCCCAATCCCCTCCTCTTTTTGGACAGCTGGCTGACATGCAGGATTGGAAGAATCCACCCCGCCAGCCCTAACACAATACTGCCTAAATTCAACATTCCGTAGTCCATAAAAGCCTCCTTTACTTGTCCAGCGGCACGGTGCGGGTCTCCCACTCCCCCATGCCGTTGTCGTAGTGTATGACAATACTCTCCTCCGACCACTCTATTTCATAATGGCGGCCGTCGGAAAAGGGCCAGCAGTCTTTGGCCTCGTAGGTCACGCCGGTGCTCCGGAGCAGACAAGGCCCGGCGGGCAGATAGAACTGCCCCCAGCCCTTGAACAGCCAGCACTCCTGCCGGACCACCAGCCCCACCTCCCCGGCTGGGTCATAAATTGGGTAATATGTGGGATTGGTATAGAAATAAACCGAGAAAAACAGGACTGTCAGCAGGAGCAGGCCCTCCACCAGCAGGACAAAGACCAGGGCGGCAGCCCGCTCCCAGCCCCTTGTGAACGCCACAATGGCCCCATCTCCCCAGATCACCAGGGCCAGCAGGAAAATGGAAATCAGGGTCCACGCTATTGTCCCGTCGTCCACCTGGCCGAACACCAGCGCGTATCCCCTGCCGCTGACCATGCACATCAGGAACACACCGCCAGCGCACACCGCCAGCAGAGCCCAGATTACCCTCTGAAATCTCTTCCAGCTCATGGCCGGCTCATCGCCCACGTGAAAATCAGGTCTGTCACGACCCAAAGCCCGGCCAGCAGCCCAAACAGAATCAGCAGAAACTGACGGAGGATTGTGCCAAATCCGCTCAAGAACCGCTTTATTTTTTCATTCACGGCATATCCTCCTCAATCGGCCACGATTTTGGCCTCAGTCACCCGGCCGTCTTTCAGATAGACATAGAGGTACTCCGGAAACATGGCCCAGGGGCGGCCCCCTGCGGCGTAGACCAGCATGGGCGTTTTCTCGCTGCTTCTGTCGGGGTAAAAGGTCTCCTGTACCTGCATTCCGTCGGTGTCAGCCCCCAGCAGCTTCTCCACCTCCGCCTGGGTCATGCCCACCAGGCCGTCGTACTGCTTGAGAAGGCTGCTGACCAGCTTCCCCCGGTGGGAGATATCGGTCTCCGCCCAGCGCTCCGGGGTAAAATGCCGGTCGTACTGCCGCCAGCTCAGAAGCAGGACGGCAGCAATCAGAAACGCGCTGAGCCATCTATGGCGCTTGATCCAACTCATTGATTTTCCTCCTCAGGCACAAACTCCAAAATATCCCCCGGCTGGCAGTCCAGGGCCGCACAGATGGCCTCCAGGGTGGAAAACCGCACTGCCCGGGCCTTGTTGTTCTTCAAAATGGACAGGTTCGCCATAGTTATGTCAACCTTCTGTGCCAGCTCCCCCAGGGATATCTTCCGTTTTGCCATCATCACGTCCAGGTTTACCATAATCGCCACAGGCCCACCCCCTAAATGGTCAGGTCCTGGTCCTCCTTCAGCTCCGCCGCCTGACAAAACAGGGCGGACATCACCTGAAAGAGCAGACCGGCCATTAAAAACGCGGGGATAAACAGGGCGTTGTAGGTAAAAAACGGGGCGATACTGTGGTCGTGCCAAAGCCACCAGAGCAGCCGCAGCAGGGCGATCCCGGAGATGATCCAGCAGCACACCGCCGCCCGGTTCAAGGCTTTCGCATTGCTGGATTGAAACGGATTACCCTCCAGAACGGTGTCCAGCACCCGTTTGGCCTGCCAGAGAATGGCGGCGGTACAGCCTCCGCACAGCCAGAAAAAGACTGTAAGCAGGGCAGTATGCCAGTTCATCCAAACCGCCCAGAGGCAGGTCAGGCAAAACATCAGCACATGCCCCAGGGTATGAACCGGGTAATTTGCCAGCTCATTTCGCAAATACGCCAGCATAGAGCGCAGGCCTCGATCTGCCACTAACCCAGCAAATCCTGGCACCAGCAGCAAACAGAGCAGATTTATCACAAAAACAATCCAGACCAACAGCCTTAAAACCCCAGCCAGACGCTGAACAGCAGTCTTTTCCACGGAAAATTCCCCCTTTCGGTTTGCCCTATCCTAACACAGGTAAAACCGATTGTCAATAATTTTTTATTGTTTTTCGATAAATCAAAAGTTGCGTGTAGGGCGTGACGACCTCGGCACGCCGGCACACATCCGCTCTTCTGCCGGCGGCGCGCCGGGTCGTCGCGCCCTGCAATTCCATTATTCTGCCTCGCCGTTCTTGGCGAAATGGTCGCAATATGGCCGCAGGGTACACTGCGCGCACTGGGGCCGGCGGGCGATGCACACTGCCCGGCCGTGGAGGACCATCCGGTGACAGAAGTCGTTGGACTCCTCGGGGGGCAGGACGGCCCGGAGCTGAGTTTCCACCTTGGCAGGGTCCTTGGTGCCGTCGGTAAGGCCCAGCAGGCCGGTGATGCGGATGCAGTGGGTGTCGGCCACCACCACGCCGGGGGTGCGGTACACATCCCCTAAAATCAGGTTGGCGGTCTTGCGGCCCACGCCGGGGAGCTTGAGCAGCTCCTCCATGGTGTCGGGCACCCGGCCGCCGTAGTCCCGGAGCAGCATTTGAGAGGCCAGCACAATATCCTTGGCCTTGGCCCGGAAAAAGCCGGTGGAGTGGATGTACTCCTCCACCTCAGAAATATCCGCCTGCGCCAGGGCCTCCAGGGTGGGGAAGCGGGCGTAGAGGGCGGGAGTTACCTTGTTCACCCGCTCGTCGGTGCACTGGGCGGCCAGCCGGACGGAGAAGAGCAGCTCATAATCCTTTTGATAGTCCAGGGAACAGATGCCGTCCGGGTAGAGCGCCTTCAGCTCCTCGATTATGGCGTCCACGTCGGCCTTTGATTTTCTCATGGGTCCCTCACTCCTGTGATTTTTGATTTTATTTCAGTGGATAGAAGCTCCCGCTTCCGGGAATCTGAACCATTATACCATACCGATTTAAAATTTTCGACAGTTTTTTCTCTTCCTCTTCTTGTTTTTTTCCTTTCTTTGCGATAAGATGGACAGGCAGCACACATGATCGGATGGTCCGGCGGCACCCCCTCCGGACCAGGAAGGAGTTTTATATGGTTCAAGAAGCTATGGACTTTCTCACCGCCTACGACCCCGAGGTTGGGAAGGCCATCCAGGCGGAGTACGACCGCCAGCAGCAGAATATCGAGCTGATTGCCTCAGAGAACATTGTCAGCCCCGCGGTTCTGGCCGCGGCCGGCAGCGTACTCACCAATAAATACGCCGAGGGTTACCCCGGAAAGCGGTACTATGGCGGCTGTCAGTGCGTCGATGTGGTGGAAAATATCGCCATCGAGCGGGCAAAGCAGCTCTTTGGCGCCGCCTTTGCCAACGTGCAGCCCCACTCCGGCGCCCAGGCCAACTTTGCCGTCTATCAGGCCCTGTGCCAGCACGGCGACACCGTGATGGGCATGAGCTTAGATAACGGAGGCCACCTGACCCACGGCTCCCCGGTGAATTTCTCCGGGAAAAATTATCAAATGGTGGCCTATGGCGTGGACGAAAAGGGCTATATCGACTACGACCAGGTGCGGGAGCTGGCCCGGTCCTGTAAGCCCCGGATGATCCTGGCGGGGGCCTCCGCCTATCCCCGGATCATCGACTTTAAGGCCTTTGCCGACATCGCCCGCGAGGTGGGCGCCTACCTCTTTGTGGATATGGCCCACATCGCCGGGCTGGTGGCCGCCGGAGAGCACCCCTCCCCCATTCCTTATGCCGATGTGGTGTCCACCACCACCCATAAGACCCTCCGGGGCCCCCGGGGCGGCATGCTGCTGTGCAACGACCCGGATATCGCCAAAAAGCTGAACTCCGCCATCTTCCCCGGCTCTCAGGGCGGCCCTCTGGAGCACATCATCGCCGCCAAGGCTGTGGCCCTGGGCGAGGCCCTGAAGCCTGAATTTAAGGCCTATCAGGCCCAAATCGTGAAAAATGCCCAGGTGCTGGCTAAGACCATCATGGAGGGCGGCCTGGATCTGGTGTCCGGCGGCACCGACAATCACCTGATGCTGGTGGACCTGCGCCCCGCCCACCTCACCGGCAAGGAGATGGAGCACCGCCTGGACGAGGTCTATATCACCGCCAACAAAAACGCCATCCCCAACGACCCCGAAAAGCCCTTTGTCACCTCCGGCATCCGGGTGGGCACCCCCGCCGTTACTGCCCGGGGCTTCAAAGAGGCCGAGATGGAGACAGTGGGCCAGCTCATCTGCGCCGTGGCCAAGGACGATTTCAGCGGCAGGATTGACCAGCTCCAGGAGCAGGTCAAAACCCTCACCGGGCGCTTTCCCCTCTATCAGGCGTAACAGGACAAGAGCGGCCACCCGTCTGGGTGGCCGCGTCTGTATGATGAAACAGCGAGGTAATGCGCAATGAAAAGTCTCTTCTGCTGTCCTCTCTGCTCCGCCCCTCTGGAGCGGGAGGAGACACGTTGGCTTTGTCCGGCAGGTCACAGCTTTGACAGGGCCTCCGCCGGCTATGTGAACCTGCTGCCCGCCAACCGGAAGCACTCCAAAAATCCGGGGGACGACCGGGATATGGTGGCCGCCCGCTCCGCCTTTCTGGACAAGGGGTACTATCAGCCCCTGCGGGAGGCCCTGTGCCAGGCCGTCACCGAGTATGCGGTCAATTTCCCCGACCCCGTCCTGGTGGACAGCGGCTGCGGCGAGGGCTACTACACCGCCGGACTGTTTCAGGCCCTATGCCGCGAGGAGCTCTCCCCCCGGACCGCCGGGGTGGACCTGTCCAAAGCCGCCCTCCGCCGGGCCGCAAAACGTCTCCCCCAGGGAGAATTTTCCATAGCGTCAGCCTACCGCCTGCCTTTGGCCGATGCCAGCGCTGATGTGCTGGTAAACATCTTTTCCCCTCTGGCCATCGACGAGTTTGCCCGGGTGCTCCGCCCCTGGGGACTGTTCTGCTACGCCGTGCCCTCCGCCAGGCACCTGTGGGAGATGAAGCAGATCCTCTACCCCCATCCCTATGAGAACCCGGTCAAACAGGAGGATTACCCCGGCTTTGTCTGGCGCTCTGTAAAGGAAATTCGCCATACAGTATGTTTAGAGTGCGGCACAGACATCATGGCCCTGTTCCGCATGACCCCCTACGCCTGGAAGACCCCGAGGGAGGGCGTGGCCCGGCTGGAGGAATTAGACCGGCTGGACTGTCAGATCGGGTTCGACCTGCATCTCTACCAGAGGATATAAAAAGAGCCGCTCCAGGCGGCTCTTTTTCTCTTACAGCTTTTCCAGTCCCAATTTGAGGCGGCGCAGGGTCTCCTCCCGCCCCAGGATACGGCAGATTTCCACCGCCCCGCCAGGGGTGACCGCCTGACCGGCGGCGGCGATGCGCACCGGCCACATAAGGGTGGCGTTTTTTACCTCCAGCCGCTCAGCCAGGGCCGTCAGCCCGCCATGGATGGCCTCCTGGGTCCAATCGGACAGCCCCTCCAGCATGGGGATGGCCGCCTCCAGCATGGCCTTAGATACCTCCGGGTTAGTCTTGGACTTCTTGTTGGTAAACAGGTCCACACCGTATTCAGGCAGCGCCTGGAAGAAGGCCACCTTCTCCGGGATATCGGTAAGCCTTTCGCACCGGGCCTGGAGCAGGGCAGCAATCTCAGAAGCTGACAGGTGCTCATCCTTTACAGCGCTTCGGATATAAGGCTCCGCCGCCCCGGCGAAGTCCTCAGGGCTCATAGCCCGGAGGTACAGGGCGTTAAAATGGGTCAGCTTCTCAATGTCGAAGATGGCAGGGGACTTGGACATCCCCGCCAGATCAAAGGCCTTGGCCAGCTCCTCCAACGAAAAGACCTCCTGCTCGGCAATCTCCCCCCTGGGGGACCAGCCCAGCAGAGCCACATAGTTGAGGATGGCGTCGGTGAGGTAGCCCTGTTCCTTCAGGTCCTCGTAGGAGGGGTCGCCGTGGCGCTTGGACATCTTGTTCTGAGCGTCCCGCATCACCGGGGAGCAGTGGACGTAGGTGGGCACCTCCCACCCGAAGCCCTCATAGAGCAGGTTATATTTGGGGGCGGAGGACAGATACTCGCTGCCCCGGACCACATGGGTGATGCCCATCAGGTGGTCGTCGATAACATTGGCGAAGTTATAGGTGGGCATACCGTCCCGCTTAATGAGGACCTGGTCGTCCAGAGTCTTGTTTTCCACGGTGATATCACCAAAGATGGCGTCGCGGAAGGTGGTGGTCCCCTCCTGGGGGATTTTCTGCCGGACCACATAGGGCTCCCCGGCATCCACCCGAGCCTGGGCCTCCGCTAAGGACAGGGACCGGCAGGGGTCCTCGGCCCTCTCAAAGCCCCCCTCCTCCTCGCTCTCGGCCTTCTCGCAGAAGCAGTAGTAGGCGTGGCCCCGCTCCACCAGCAGGCGGGCGTACTTCCCATAGGTATCCCGCCGCTCCGACTGGATATAGGGGGCCACAGGACCGCCCACATCGGGGCCCTCGTCGTGGTCCAGATGGCACTCGGCCAGGGTCTTGTAAATCACATCGGTGGCCCCCTCCACCAGGCGGCCCCGGTCGGTGTCCTCGATGCGCAGGATGAAGGTTCCCCCGGCGTTCCGGGCAATCAGCCAGGTGTA